>JAIELU010000050.1 GCA_019752775.1 Campylobacterales bacterium
TTAAGTCATAAACATTTACCTGAAATGAAATATATCTTAGGTTTAGAATCAGCTCCATTTTTTACACCAAGCATTGGGAATTTCGCTCAAGGTATGTTAGTAATGTCATATCTAATAAAAGATGAATTAGAAAAAAATATATCAAAAGCTGAGGTATTATCTTTATATAAAAATTATTATAAAAACGAAGAGTTTGTAAAAATAATTGAAGATGATATTAATTATTTAGATGAAGGCTTTTTAGATGCAATGAAATGTAATAATACAAATAGAATCGAAATTTCAGTTTATGAATCAGATAATTATCTGCTTGTAATCTCAAGACTTGATAATCTTGGAAAAGGAGCTTCAGGAGCTGCTGTTCAAAATATGAATATCATGTTAGGACTTGATGAAAATGCAGGTTTAAAAGCATAAATTAAAAAGCTAAACTTTGAATAGAAGTTTAGCTTTTTTAAATTTTCTTATTTTAGTACGCATATTTTTCATTGGAGAGGATGTATTAAATTGAATCATTCGACCTAAAGTATATTTTTCATACCAATCTTTTTCATAAAGTTCAAAATTAGATAAATGTTCTATCAATATTATGATTTTATGGATAGTTTCTTTAAATTCATTAATTAAGTTAGTATAAGACCAACTAGTATATTGAGAATGGAAATATTGGGCTAATTTACCTAATTCATTCCATTTATAACCAATTTCTGGAAAAATCACTTCTAATCCAGCAGATTTTCTATCATACCATTTTAGAACAAGTTTTCCCCACCCAATAAGATAAGCTAAAGTATCACATACACTAATTGTTGTTCCTTTTATATTTCCTTCAACTTCCAATATTCTAGAAAATTTTTCAGGAAGAGTTAAATAATCAGTTAATATATTTTTATATGATTGTTGTATTGCTTGAAGTAATTCTTCTTTATTTTGTGGTACTGAAGTCATAAAATTCCTTAGTTTATACGTAAAATAAACTAACTCATTATGAAAGTAAACATAATGAGTCAGTGAAATGAAATATTAACTTTTGTCTAGACTTGTTTTATATTCGTTTGTTCTAATTCGTCTTTGAATTTCTCGTTTTACTGCATTTATTGCATAAGTGTTATTTCCACCGTGAATACTTGTTATGATTTGCGATTTACAATTTTCGCAAATAAAATCTGTTTTTGCAACATCTGTATATCTTGTACTACAAGAGCTGTCATCATATACCAATACTGAATCGCAAGTAGGGCAGTAACATTGAACATTTGTTATTTGATCTTTTGTCCATTTCCATCTCCATTTTGCTTCATAGATAAAATCTTCTTTATATGAAAGATATGCAGGTTTTTCATTATTTTGAAAACTAATAAGAAACCTAATTACTGTAATAAGTGCTAAAATTGAAATAACTAATAATACCCATAATGGAATATTATACGAAGTTAATAAAGCTTCATAAGTCCAAATTGAGCCAAATAATATTTGAAAAAATGAACTAACAACATAATCGTGAGTTTGTGGAATAAAGAATAAAATAACAATTCCTATAATTAGTAATGTAATCACTAAAATGCTTATTTTTACTTTTGAATTTTCTATTTGAATACCTTTTTGTAGATTAAATTTTCGCAATTATATAGTATGCAGACTAAAATTAAAATTTTTATATCAAATTTTTTTATAACTTTCTAATTAGATGTTAGAATATAAAAAAGGAAAATAAACAATGAAAGAACCTCTTTTGAAAAAGATATTAATGGTGAATATGCAGAACTTTTCCTAAGTGTAAGAAATTTTATAAAAATCTGCATAGGAAATGATGTAAAAGAAAAATATAGTGAAAATATCACTACTCTTTATTCTAAAGAGGGTGGATTTTGTTATATAAAAGTAAAAGATGATTATATTCATATTGGCTGGTTTAGAGGAAGACATATAACTGATAAATACAACTTTCTTTTTGGAAAAGGTAAAACGATAAGAGGACAAAAAATCTATAAATTAGACAAAATTGCAAGAGATACTATAAAATATTATGTAAATGAGACTTTGATTTTTTTGTTTAAATATAATGGGTTGAGAGATTGTAAGAAATTTTTATAGATTAAAACTTAGATAAAACATATAAAAATAATAAAACAAATTTATTTTTATATGTTATCTAAATGATTTTATAAAATTAAATTTCTCATAATTCTTCAAGACATAATTCTGCATTTGCTAATTGTTGAATCCAAAAACCATGAGCTAAACCATTTGAATAACTTGGAGTTTCTTTTCTAATTCTTTGAATTTCAGTTTTAGCAGATTGTTTTAATTCTTTTAAAGCTTCTTTTATAGTATCTGTCGAAATATTTGATAAATATGATTGAGGAATTAAATGTGCCATTAATCTTCCTCTCTGTTCAATTGAATCAAATCGAGCATCATGTTCGATAAAATTAGTTTCACTTGATAGAATTTTAAATAGTTTTTTTAAATGTAATGTATTAAAAACAATAAATCCATTATTATGAGGTAGTTCACCTATTGGAATTAAACAATCTTCAATCAATAATAAATAACCATCATTTTTAAGTAGTTGTTTTATCTTAGGAAAAATTGAAAGCCATTGTGAATGAGGTATTTCATGAAGAACATTACTTAAAACTACTACATCAAAGTAATTATCATCTACTTTTGTACGGAGAGTTTCTATTAAAGTATGGTATCTATTTTCTGCATCTTCATAACAAAGAGCGATATTTTTTAGGCAATCATCTTTATCTGTATTATATGGTTCAAAAGCATGATAATTAAGAGTTTCTTTTGATACGGTTGGATAATCAGATAGATTTGCAATCATACGACCTTTACCTGCACCAAAATCTAAAAGATTAATTGAACTTTTGTTATTCCATATTATTTTTAATTGCTCATTTAATTGTTTCGATTGAGGGTCACTAGAATCTGTTTCTATAACTTGCGGAGGGCATAAACATTCAAATGTAAAACGATTTCTAGCTAATTCACTTGGCAAACTTGTAAAATCTCTTAATTTTTGGATTCTATCTTCATCTCCAAGAAGACTTCTTAAAACAAGTTCAGGTTTTTTCCCTGAATGTTTTACGATACCATCTTCAACAAACCAAAGTGAAGAGGCATCAAAGTGAGAAAGTAGAGGAATAGAATGAGTTGCTATCCATATTTGACCATTTGGATTATGTTCTTTTATTGTATCAAGTAAATCAATTACAGCAGAAGGATGTAAATGATTTTCAGGTTCATCCATAAAAATAATATAATTTGATAAATTTCCACCTTGTGCATAAATTGCAACACAAAGTTGTAGTAATACTCTTTGTCCAGCAGAAAGTTGAGCTTGTGCAATAGGTTTGCCAAAAAGAGTAGAATAACCATCTTTATTCCATCCAATTTCTGTACCTATAAAAGATTTAATTATACTTTGAAGTCTTTCATAATCATTTTGTGCTGATTTTATTTCATCTTTTGGAAATGCTAAATTTTGATGACTTGTATTTACCCAGTTTTCCATGATTTTTTGTATTAAAGGAATAGTTGTTTGATATAAACCCGTAACTCCAGGAGT
>JAIELU010000121.1 GCA_019752775.1 Campylobacterales bacterium
CGGCCAAAACGCAACATTTTTGTTTCGCTCTCATAAAGTCGATTAAGATTAAGATTGAGAATAAGATATTTTTTTTATATCTGCTTCATAAATAATTCCTAAAAAATTATCATATTTATCAACTATTGGAACAAAATTATTTTTTGTTGATTCTTTAAAATGTATGAAAAGTTCATACAAAGAACTATCTATACAAAGTGCAATAATTGGTTCTATAAATTCTTCATCGATAGTTGCATTTGGATTATTTCGTTTATCATCATTTATTAGAGTTACAATATTATTGTAAATACTTTTTATTTCATTTGTTTCAATAGTTGGTTTTTGCACTAAATATCCTTGAATAAAATCAGCTCCAATATCTTTACAAGTATAAAATTCTTTTACTGTTTCAATTCCCTCTGCAATTACTTGCATTCCCATAATATGAGCCATTTCAATAATAGAAGAACAAAAGAGTTTTTTCTTTGAATCTTGGTCTATATTTGATATGAAGAATCGGTCAAGTTTTATGATTTGGGCTTCACTAAAATATAATAATTTAAGACCAGAAACGCCAATCCCAAAATCATCAATTGCAATTGAAAAACCCTCTTCTTTATATCTTTGAATCATTGTTGATAGTGCATTTTGTTCTATTGCTGTACCTTTTTCACTTAGTTCAAAACAAATAACACTTTTATTTAATTTGTATTTTTTTAATATTTTAGAAGTATTCCCATAAGAAAAGGTTTTATTATAAATTATTCGATTATCTAAATTATAAAATAATTTTAAATCTTCAATTTTAATATTTGAGAATTTTTTGATAGCTTTTTCTCTTAATTGTAAATCTAATTCATATAAATAATCATCATTAAAAGCCATATTAAATAAATCATCTATTGCATTTAATCCAGAAATATTTTGAACATTTCTAATAAGTGCTTCAACAGCATAAAGCTTACCAGTATGAGAGTGAATAATGGGCTGAAAAGCATAGTCTAATTTATCAATTATTTGATTCCAATTTGGCATAGTTACCCTAAGTTTTATTTTTCAAGAAAAAGAGAAGATAAAATCTTCTCTTTTTCATAAAGTAATATTATTTCAGTTTTTCAGCTGTTAATTTCTCGCTACCCATAACTTTTTTTCTAGCATCATTTCTAGTTTTTTCATCTAAAGTGATTAATCCAATTTCTTTTAAAATACCATCATTTCCTATCATTTTCTCAGACATAAATAAGTTTGTGTACTCTTTTAAAGCAGGAACTTCTTTTAGGTGTGAATTTTTGATATAAAAGTACATAGATCTAGCAACAGGGTATTTACTAGATGAGATAGTTTCTGGAGTAGGTTGAATATTATCAACACTTAATCCAACAACTTTATCTTTATTTTCTTCTAAAAATGAGTAACCAAAAATACCTATTGCTGCTGGATTTTTAGTTAATTTTTGAACAATTAAATTATCATTTTCTCCTGATTCTACATAAACACCATCTGTTCTAATAACCGAATATTTTTCATATTTTTTATTTGTTTTTTCATCAGCCTTAAATAAATCTGTATAAACTGGCATTTTTTCAAAAACATGTTGTAATATTAATTCTTCAAATGAATCCCTCGTTCCTGATGATTTTGGTGGTCCATAAACGATTATTTCTCTTGAAGGTAATGAGGCATCAATATCTGACCATTTTTTATATGGATTTGCAATTAATGATTTCCCATCTTTTGAAGGAACTTGTTCAGCAACGGCTAGTGCTAATTGAGCTTTTGTTACATTAAATGAAGCAACTTTAGAATCTTGAGCAATTGCGATTCCATCAAAACCAATTAATGCTTCAGTAATATCTGTAACACCATTTTCTTCACACATCTTAAGTTCTTTATCTTTCATTCTTCTTGATGCATTTGCAATATCAGGAGTATTTATATCAGCACCTGAACAAAATAGTTTTATTCCACCACCAGTTCCGGTTGATTCAACAACAGGTGTAGGGAATTTTGTAGTTGATCCTAATTCTTCAGCAACTGAAGATGAAAAAGGGTAAACAGTAGATGAACCAACAATCTTGATTTGATCTCTTGCGCTTAAAGCTGTAGTTAATATTGCACTTGCAAACAATGCCATAGATATTTTTTTGAAAGTCATTCTTTTCTCCATATTTTATTTATGGTGAAAGTTTAATGATAATTGGTTACTTTTTGGTTACTTCTTCTTTTATAAATTTAAGTTCAAACTCTTTGCAGGTTCTTATAAAAAGTTCTTCACAATCATTTGGTTTATAAATAATAGCTTCTGTCCAAATATCATTTTCTTGAACTTTGCAGAAGTTTAAAGTAGTGTAGGGTTTATTGTTTTTGTAGTGGATGTAAGTTTTATTAAGTTCTAACATAAAAAAGTTAATGGATTTTATAATCCATTAACCTCGATTAGTCTAGATTGATGATCAGCAATAAGAGGATCAATCACTTCATCAAACAGACCATCATTCATGATGTAATCAAGTCTATATAAAGTCAAGTTGATTCTGTGATCACTGATTCTATTTTGTGGATAATTATAAGTTCTTATTCTTCCACTTCTATCACCAGTACCCACTTGTTCTTTTCTAGTAGCACCTTCTGATTCCATTTTTTTGTTTATTTCTATGTCATAAAGTTTTGCTTTTAAAACTTTCATAGCTCTATCTTTATTTTTGTGTTGAGATTTTTGATCTTGATTTGTTACAACTATTCCAGATGGAATATGAGTGATTCTAACAGCCGAGTCTGTAGTATTTACAGATTGACCACCATTTCCACTGGCTCTCATAACATCAATTTTTAAATCATTTGGATTAATTTCTACTTCTACATCATCAACTTCAGGCATAACAGCAACTGTTATAGCTGATGTATGAACTCTTCCTTGTGATTCAGTTGCAGGAACTCTTTGTACTCTATGTGTACCACCCTCAAATTTTAATTTTGAGTAAACATGGTCACCTTTAATTAGAAATACAATTTCTTTATATCCGTGTGATTCGCTCTCACTTGAGCTCATAATCTCAACTTTCCAACCATTGTTTTCTGCATATCTTAAATAACCTCTAAAAAGGTCACCTACAAATATTGCAGCTTCATCGCCACCTGTACCAGCTCTTATCTCTAAATAGATATTTTTATCGTCATTAGGGTCTTTAGGAATCATTAAAAATTTAATTTCATCTTCAAGTTTTGGTTTTCTTGTTTCTAATTCTTTGAGTTCTTCTTTTGCTAAATCTCCAAGTTCTGGATCATCAAGCATCATTTTGTTTTCATCAATGTCATCCATTAATTTAACATACTCACGAGCTTTAATAACAATCGGTTGCATATTTGACTGCTCTTTTGATAAAGCAGTCATTCTTTTTATATCATCTGTAATATCAGGAGCCATTAATAAATTATTAATTTCTTCATATCTATTAATAAATGGTTGTAGTTTGTCTTTTAGCATAAACTATATAGCGTTAACTTTTACTTGTAATCTGCTTACTTTTCTTGAAGCAGTTCCTGATTTTAATATACCTTTAGATACACAATGGTGTAAATATTTGTTAGCTG
>JAIELU010000154.1 GCA_019752775.1 Campylobacterales bacterium
ATTACAATTTTTAAAATGCTGGTTTAAATTTCTTTATTTATTGAATAAACTCCGTCATCCGTCGTGATATAAAGCCTTCAAAGGTGAAATATTTTTCATATACAAAAATTACAGCAAATATTTAAGATTTTTTACATTTTTAATTTGCCTAATAGAAGAAACTATTCCATTTTTTAAACTATTTAGTTCAATATTAAAGTCATTTTTTGAAACAATTCTCTTAAATCAATTTCATCTTCAATCAGATTTTTATTTTTTTGCATTTTTATCATAATAAATTTGAAGAAAAAAATCTAAATAAGAAAAATTTGCATTAAAACTTCTTGCTCTTGAACCAAAATTAAAAAGTACTGGAGAAATTCCTACAGTCAAAGCTATTTATGCATATTTAAATGGTGATATTGCACTTAAAATCGAACTTATTCCTTATATAGCAGAAGTTTTAGAAATACCTGAACAATTACTATTTGATGATAGTGGTAGAACGAGGAAAATGTATCTTAAACACATTTTACAGAATGTTTCAAATGAAGAAAAAGAGTTAATAAAATCAAAAGTATGTGCAGAACAGCTAAGTAAAATAACTATTCCAAAAGATAGATTTCATAATATCAATGACTTACTAATCTATGCTCCTGAAATATTTTTAGAAAATCTTAAAAATACTTTGAAGAATTACAAAGATTTAACACTAAAATTTACAAAATAGTTTCAACAAGAGATTAAAAATATTTCTTAATCTCTTGAGCCCAAAGTTTATAAGCACTTCCATTTAAATGTAAACCATCAGCGGTAAACTCTTTTTTTAACACTTTTTATGGTGCAAAAATAGGTGTCATTATGAAGAACATTTTTAAAAATGTTGAGATGAAGAATTCCATAAAAGTCTTAAAATAAGTTAATTTTCCCTTATTCTAGCTTTTATGGTTTAAATTTGTCTTTAAATTTTTCTTATAAATTGTAAGAAAAATACTATGAAAATAGATAATATAAATCCAGTTACAAAAGCAACTACAATAATTAGTGATTTTTTAGGTTTATTAATAGCCTCAGATAATATTTCAATATCGCCTATTTGTTTTGATAAAATTACATTTTCATAAAATGATGATTGATTTTTATGCCTTTGTATTATAAAATCTTTTACTTTATCTAATTTATTTGTAATTATGTTTTTATCTTCATTATTAAAGCTGATTTCTATAATTTTAGTAGCTCCTTTTAGGATAGATGCATTAACATTAAATTCTAAAGTAACAATTTGTGCAATATCATTTACATTTTCAATTTGAGCAGGTGCAAAATTTTTATTTTGAATTTGTCCTATTTCAATAAATGTTTTTCCTTGATAAATGGGAGTTGGATTTTTAAACAACACATACATAATTGAAGCAATTGTTACCGTCATTGTAAATAAAATTATAAAAACTTTTTTATCCCAAATAGTTTTAAATAATTCTCTTAAATCTATCTCATCTTCTTCTAGATATTTATTCTTTTCTTCTATATTCAAAATTAAATCCCTTATTTAATGTAAATTTTCTTATATTTTGTTTATATTATAGTTTAATTTTAATTGCATAAACTTTAAAAATATTTCTTAATCTCTTGTACCCAAAGTTTATAAGCACTTCCATTGATATGTAAATCATCTGAGGTAAATTCATGTTTTAGCATTTTATTTGATGATAATATTTTATTTAAATCTATAAAAATCAAATTATTATCACTTGCAAATTGTTTTAATTTTATATTTAATGTTTCAACTTTAATATTAAAATTTTCTGCTCTTTTTTCACCGATGAAAAGGGTAGATTGAATATATACTTTTATATTTTTTTCTTTTAATATTTGAATAATTTTTTGATAATTAAAGAAAATCTCATCCACAGATTTCCCTCTCATAATATCATTTACACCTATCATTATAAAAACTTTTTCTGCACTTTTATTGATACTATCAAGTCTTTGCAAAACTCCATCTGTTGTATCTCCACTAATTCCTCTATTTTGAACTAATCTTGAATCCAATAATTCAGCCCATTCCCCTTCATCAGTGATTGAATCACCTAACATTACTATTTTGTATTTATCGTTTTGGGCTAACATTTCAAATTGACTCTTTTTGTGTTTATAATATGGATCATCCTGTATTGTCCACGCTTCTAACATCATAATTCCTGCTATTAAAATTATAAATATTTTTTTCATTTCTTATCCTAAAAAACTCTCTATTTTTTTTGTAACTTGCTCTTTTGTTAATCCATTTATTGAAGCATAACATAAAGCTCCTCCACAACCAACGCCTTCTTTTGCTTCACCTTCATCATATAATTTTAATGCTGGATGATTTGATAAACTAAAATCAAAAGTACTCGCATAGGCATTCATAGGAAAATCTAATTGTTCTAAAAGTGCTTTGATATTTGAGTTTTCATCTTTATTTATCCATTTTGTAGTACAAAGTGCTAAATTTGAAGAATCAATAACTCCACCCATACTTCTTAAAATTGAATTTATTACAAGTAAAACAGCCGCCATTTGAGTTCCACCTGCTAATACTATTTTTAAATTATTTACTCTACTTCCTAAAATAAATCCTGCATTAAAAATAATCATATTATCACTCACACTTGAGAGTATTTCAAATAAATCTGCATCTAAATCTACTCTTTTTAAAGCTTTTCCTATTGTTTGATTTTTTATATCGCTTGGATTGTTTTTATATGAACTTGAAAAATATCCCTCACATTCATATTGTAAACCCAAAGCTGTTGCATTTGCTGTTGTTGTTCCTGCTGGAATTGATTCTGCAAGAATTACATAATCATCATTTATTTGATAATTTTGACCAAAATCAATACCTTTTTGGAAGATTTCTAACGCAGAAATTTTTGCTCCATCATCAATTCTAGCACTTGGTTTTATTGCAAAATCATGAATTTTAAAATAATTAATTTGTGGCACGACATCTAACCCTAAATCTAATATTTCTATATTTGAATAAGCTTTTAACTCATGAACAGCTCTTGTAATAAGTGCTGGTGTTGGAATACCTTTTGGAGTTTGGGCAATATCAGGCATTGAGCGCACTTGTTTTGTACATAAAAATTCTGCATCTAAAGTTGGTGTTAAATATAACTTCCCAGGAATTCCAGCTTGTGAAATATTTGGAATCTCGCAAGTTTTTGTAACACTTGCACTTAATAAAAATGTTGCTTTTTTACCTCTTAGAAATTCTAAAAAATCAACATTTCCTAAAATCGTTTCAAAGTTCATCTGAACCCTTTATTTATAATTTTTATGAAGTATATCAAATCTTAGATATAAATAATTAATGAATTATTATTCAATTTATGAGTATTTCAGTTATTTTAAAATTTTTATAACCTTATTTGTATTCAAATAATAATATAATATGAAAAATTCATTAGGAGGATTTTATGTCTAGTAAAGCAATAAAAATGATTATTCCAATCGCACTTATACTTATACTTTGGTTTATTCCAGCACCAACAGGATTAACACAAAATGGTTGGCATTTCTTAGCAATCTTTTTTGCTGTTGTTG
>JAIELU010000016.1 GCA_019752775.1 Campylobacterales bacterium
ATATTACATATCCAGTTTTAGATTCTCTAATGGGAATAATTCTCAAGAGTTTGTGGTATTCACCTGCCAGAATAGTTGGGGAAATAAAATTAGCATACATGCAAATGTATTTTGCATCCAATAAATTTAAAGATATTACATCTTGAAAGCAGAACTTAATCTTCTCTTCACTTTTTATATAATCCTTAGTTGAGTTGAATCTTATTGGGAATACTGTATATTTTTTATAATGAGAAATATCATCCATGTAAGTAAAACCTAGAATACGTAAAAGGTAGTTCCCAATAACTAAAATACAATTTCTATCAAAAGTAAATGTTAATTTTTCTTCCTCTGTTTTGGCAAATCCCATATTACTTAATTTTAAAAAATTATTAATTTCATTGACAATATCTTCCGCATTATCATAATATTCACGTAAAACAAGTTTTCTAACATTAACATTTTTATCACTATCATTATTTTTCCATGTTATAGCCATACTTCTTGAGTCTTCTTCTTTAAGAAAAGTATTGAACTCATTTGGGTGTGAAATAGCAGTTAAAGCAACTCTCCATTTTCTATCTAAATTTAGAGTAGTGGGAAGAATAACCTTAAAAGATGAAGAAGTATTATTTGGATTTTGCACACTTGGACTTGACGTTAATCTAACATTAAAAGAATCTTTCGTTACATCCATTTTTTGTAATGATAGTTTAACAATTGTTGGTGTCCCCGCTTCAAGTTGTAAAAATCTATTATTTTCATCACATAAACTTAATTCTATGTCTCTTAAGATTATGTTTGATAATGGGATAAATTGTAGTGAATCAAATTCATGATAGAAAAAATTGTCTTTCTTTTGAAAATCAGGACAAAAAACAACAAGGTCATTACTATATGAATTATTCATAATTTGGGATTTAATATTTCCACATTTTAATTTTACAAGATTAGGAAAGTTAATTTTTGCCACATTTTCACAAATAAGCGTATGTCGATAACTTTGAATATGAGCTGCTTTGTATTTTTCATTTCTATAGTAAACATCAGTCATATCGAGTTTAATTTTTAAAGTAATTTCACCATCATCTCTATTAGTTCTATGAACAGTATTGTTTTCTGGCATTGGTTGCCAATAAAATTCATCATAAGGTATAGTAACAAAACAGTAATCATTTACAACAAAACTAGATGCAAATGTGTCATGCATTACAACAAAATAGCTATCAAATGTAGTTGTTGGACTTTCAAGAGTATTTTTAGGAGTTGGAATATTGAATACTATTTTATCTTCAGTATCAATGTAATTTACATTTACACCAGTTATCTTTTTAACTTTTTGAAAATATTCTTTAAGCGAAGATTTGCTATATTTTTCCCCATCTCTGAAGTAAAATGGGAATGTTTTAAAGTCATTGTTATTTACTTGTGTACTTCTTTTTTTTCTTAATTTTAGATTTTCATAATCCACTTCAATAATATCATTTTTATTAGTTTTGAATTCATCTAAAGATAAATCATCAAGTTCAGTTTGTAATATTTTAATTCTCTGATTTTTCAACTCCTTTTTTTCAGTATTTGGGGTTTTTACATATGAAATAATATCACTCTTACTTATAAAAAAACTTGGAAATCCATCGTCGGGTAAATGAATCTGTTTAAAGTTTTTTGAAAATCCTATACTTTCCACACTTAGTTCATAATTTTCATTTGTAATAATATCATTTGGGAATTTATTTCGAAAGTTTGTCAATGTGTTTTTTGGAAAATAGGTTTGTGAACCATTAGAAATTGCAAAAACTGACTTTGTTTCCATATTTATTTTTGTCTCTCACAATTATAAAAATGTTTGAGTTGTTAAATAATGTTTAATGACAAGTAAATTTTGATCATTTACAAATATTGTCACGCAAAAAAACTTGTAGGTTATGGGAATTTTGAAGTAGGCTATCATGTTAATTATAAAGTTTGAAATCGAAAGTTGGTGCTAATAGATATAATTGGGGTGGTTATCAAGTCAAAACAAATTGATATAAACATGCAACAAATTGTGAAGTAATTGAAATGCTAATAAGGGAAATTGTGGGATGAGTAAACAAGCTAATTATCACGCGACAAAACAGCATAAAAACCTTCTGGGAAAAACCTTCGCAAATAGGTTTCTTCAAATTTGATGTTGCAATTCAAAGACAAAGCAATACGATATATTTTGATGTATCTTGACAAACTTAAGCCTTGAAAAACAATTCAGGATTAATCAGGAATGAAGTAAATAAATTATTGCATAATTAAAAGATATATTTTGATGTATCTTGACAAATTTAAACAATGTAAAACAAATCACGATTAATCGGAAAAATAATGTATTGCGTAATTATGTGTAATACTTAAATCTATGTAATAATTTAAAATTCTTGTGTAATATCAGTGGAGTCAATCCATGAGTCATAGTCTGAATTAAAACCTTTCCATCGAACTAAATGTTGAGTTTTTCCATCTATTGTTCTTGTTTTTAATATTTTTTCTATTCTAAAATCTTCAAAATTAACTTTTGTTAATTCAAAGTCGTAAAATCCACCTTTAATTTTTTCAGATTTGTTATAAGTTTCAAGAAAATACATTGGGATTTCAGATGTCTTTTTAATATCATAAATTTTAAAAATTTCAAGATTGCTTTGCTCTTTATATCCTCTTGAAAATTTCCCTTTTTGAATTGCTATTCTAACAGTATCCCCAATTTTAAATGTCTGTTTTTTTGTTTTGATTTTACTGTAATATTTAGACATGCGTAATCTGATATCCATGTGCTTGCTGTTGTCTGTTTCTGCTAACAGAGGTGTTGTACCAATCATTCTATGTTTTCTTGTATTATATGTTTCAAGTATTTTCGAAAATGTTTTTTCCTCACTTCCATCTTTATTTATCTTACTTATAAATCTATATGTTTCATTTTCTGTCATAAACTTATAAATTAAATTTTGTAATGTTCTATTGAAACGCTCAATATATGCCGCATGAACAGAAGAATCTGGAGTATAAATTTTAATATTGTTTTCTTTGCAAAATTGGGTAAATTGACTGTTGTTAAATTCAGTACCCCTGTCCACAACTAAAATTTTTGGATTTACTTTTGCCTCTCTTAAAACAGATTGAAAAGCAGATAACACAGTTGAAGCTTTTTTATCCAAAAGTAATCTCGCAAATCCATATCTTGTAAAAGTATCTATAACTGTCATAATATATCTAACACCATCATTATACTCTGACAGCTGCTGAATGTCTACAAGATCCATTTGAAATTGGTATCTTTTGAAATGTGAATAAGAAGGATTTCTTTGACCTTTTTTATATTCTCTATGAAGCGAGTAATTTTCAATTGTAGATAAAATTTCCTTAATTTTTTCAATACTTAATAAACCTCTATAAAATTTATATATATTTGTTATACCACTAAATGCAATAGGGTGTCCTGGAGTGTTATAGTTCTTTTTTAAATCATTTTCAATTTCTTCAGGTGTGTTTAATTCTGTACCATAGTCTTCTTTTTTTATATAAATTTGCGGATTGTTACTTATA
>JAIELU010000264.1 GCA_019752775.1 Campylobacterales bacterium
GTATTTATACTTTCCATTTAGTATATAGCTGTTTATTCTTTACTAGGCTCAAAATTTTTCATATTTTAGTTATCAAACATAGATTTTAAATTTTTGAAATTTTATATTGTTATACCATAAAGCTAAACAACCAACATCATCAAAAAACCAAGTTTTTCCATCAGGTGAAATTGCTTGAGCTGAATGTTTATCTGAAACTAATGTCATACCACATTGTGTGTCTTGGAAATGATTTGGGATAATTTGAATTGGCTGAAAGGTATTATTTCCTGTTTGAATTACAGTCATTTGCTTTTTATTTGACATAGATAAAAATATTATAATTATTATTGCAATAATTGCAATTAGCGTGAGAGATGGTAAGATTTTTTTCATTGAAACTCCAAAATAGAATTTGTATTATATTCACTTGTATATAAAATTTAGTTTATTGATGGCAAAAAAAAAAAGGCTTCACATGGGAATTTGTGAAGCCGTATTCAAATCTATTTAAGTGTATAGGATACCAAATAAATGTATTTAGTAGGAGGATTTAATATAAATATCCTATATGCGAAATTCTATCAACTCAATTATTAAAATAAGATAAATTTTATCCTCTTTAATTACTTTTTTAAAAAATTTATTTAATCTTACTTTATATTTTAAATAATATAATACGAATCAATATAAAATAAGGATTACTATTTATGCGTCTAATAATGTTTGATATGGATGGAACGCTTATTGATAGTGGTTTAGCTATTACAAATACAATAAATTATGTTAGAGTTAATTTAGGTTTTGAAAAATTAGAAAAAGATTATATTTTAGAAAAGATAAATGACCCTGCAATAAATTCTGCGGAGTTTTTTTATGGAACAAAAGAATTTACTCCCCAACAAACAAAACTTTTTGAAGAATATTATAATATTCATTGTTTAACTGATTTAGCTGTTTATGATGGAATTTCAAAATTAATTGATGATTTAAGTAAAGATTTTACCCTTGCTGTTGCTACAAATGCAAATTCTGATTATGCTCATAAAATGCTAAATCATGTTGGGCTTGGTCACCATTTTAAAACTATTTTAGGATATGACAGCGTGAAAAATCCAAAACCACATCCAGAAATGGTAAATAAAATACTTGATATTCATAATATTTCGAGTCAAAATGCCCAATTAATTGGAGATTCACACAAAGATATAATGGCAGCCACAAGAGCTGGAGTTGATTCTATTTTAGTAAATTGGGGATTTTCAAATCATGAAAAAAATGCCATTGAAACCGTTAAAGAATTAGAGAAAAAAATATTTGATAAATTCAAATAAATTTTTAAAAGTTTAGAAAATGTTTGAAAAAATTAAAAAATTATTCAAAAAAGAGACTTTTCCTTGTATTGTTTGGGATGGAAAAATCATGAGATATTTAGATTTAACACAAAAACAAATAGATGAAATGAATAATTCATCAAAATACAAAAACTGGAAAGTCACAAAAAAAGAAGAGTGTTAAAGTCATATAAACTTATATTCACCCTCTTTTAAATCCTCAACCGTAAATCCACCAAAACTAACCCTGTGAAGTGATAGCACCCTATTTCCAACAGCTGCAAACATTCTTTTTACCTGATGATATTTTCCTTCACAAATCTCTAATCTTATATGGGTTTCACCTAAAACTTCAAGAGTTGCTGGAAGTAATGGTTTTTTTTCACCATTTAACATTAATTCACCACTTGCAAAAATTTCTTTTTCATCACCATTTAAAGGAACAGCTAAAGTTGCTTCATAAATCTTTGAAACATCACTTTTTGGGCTTGATAATTTATGATTTAAAGTTCCATCATCTGTAAGAATAATTGCACCTGTTGTATCAACATCAAGTCTTCCAATTGTAGAAATTTTGGGATTTCTTCTATTCCATCTTGATGGAATTAAAGCATAAATCAAACTTCCAGCATCATTGTGTGAACAGATAAATCCTGATGGTTTATTTAATAAAATTGTAATTGTTTCAGGGTCAAGTGCTTCATTATTTACTTTTATATCATTATGATAAGCTTTTATTGAAGTATCAAAAACTCTTTTATCATTTACACTAAGTTCAAAAATTCGTAAAAATTTTTTAGCTTCACTTCTAGTGCAATATCCTAAACTTGATAGATGTGCATCAATTCTTTTATAACTATTTTGCATATATTAAAATCTCTTTTATTTAAAATTGCTAGATATTAACATCTTTTTCAATAAAATACAAATATGAAACTACTTGATAAAAAAAATAAAATATATTTATTAGACGATGATAACTTTGATTTTCCAACTCTTGACATGATGAAAGATGATTTAGTTGCAGTTGGAGGAGATTTCCATCCTCAAAGATTGTTAAATGCTTATGAAAATGGAATTTTTCCTTGGTATATAGATGACTATAATTATATTCATTGGTTTAGTCCACAAAAAAGAATGGTTTTAAAACCAGATGAAATGAAAGTTTCGAAAAGCTTAAAAAAATCTATTTTGAATAAAAGTTTTATAATTAAATCAAATGAAAATTTTGAAGCAGTTATAAGAGCTTGTGCTGAGATAAAAAGAAAACATGAAGATAGTACTTGGATAAATGAAGATTTTATTCAAGCTTACAAAAATTTGCATCATTTAGATATTGCTTTTAGTATTGAATGTTATTTAAATGATGAATTAGTAGGCGGACTTTATGGACTTTTAATAGGAAATATTTTTTGTGGAGAAAGTATGTTTTCAAAAGTAACAGATGCTTCAAAAGTAGCTTTTTATCATCTTTGTCAACAAGCCACACAAAATGATATAAAACTTATAGATTGCCAAGTTTATAATGACCATTTAGCAAGTTTGGGAGCTTATGAAATAAGTAGAGAAAAATACTTTGAAATATTAAATGAAAATATTTAATATCTAAAAAATGTTACTTTTTTCTATATTTTTATAAACTAAGTCACTATTTTAATTAATTGCTACGCTCTTACTACTTTTTTGTTTTATAATAGCTCGTATTTCAATAATTATAAGGTAATAAAATGAGTGAAGAAATAAAAAGAGAAAAATCTCTTACAATGACTATGTTAATGACTCCAGATAAAGCAAACTTTTCTGGGAAAAATGTTCACGGTGGTGAAATTTTAAAAATGCTAGATCATGTTGCATATGCTTGTGCAGCAAGATATACAGGAACATATGCCGTAACATTATCAGTTGACATGGTTTTATTTAAAGATCCTATTAAAATTGGTTCACTTGTTACATTTCATGCCTCAGTAAATTATACAGGAAGAACTTCTATGGAAATTGGTATTAAAGTAATTTCAGAAGACATAAAAGATCATACAATTAAAAATACAAATGTTTGTTATTTTACGATGATTGCTGTTGATGAAAATGGAAAACCAGCTGCAGTTCCTAAATTAGATTTAGTTACAGAAGATGACAAAAGAAGATATAACGATGCAATTCAAAGAAGAGAAATTAGAATGTCTTCACGACACGCAAAATAACTATTTTTTACTTCTATAAAAAAAAGGGGAAGATT
>JAIELU010000212.1 GCA_019752775.1 Campylobacterales bacterium
TATCAGGAACAATAAAAGAGATTTATGTAGATTTTAATGATGAGGTTGAAGTTGGACAACTTTTGGCTGTACTTGATACAAGAAAATTACAATCAGAAGTTGATAGTATGAATGCTTCTTTGGCTATTGCAAAAGCAAATTCAAAAGAGAGTGAAACGAATCTTAGAAATAAAAAAACAGTTTATGATAGAACTTTAAAAATGTATAACAGTTCAGGAGGGAAATATCCATCAATAAATGAGCTTGATGATGCGAAATTTGTTTATGAAGCGGCTTTTTCATCATTGGAAGCTTCTAAAGCTAAAGTTCAACAATCAGAATCTACTTTAAAAACATCTCTACAAAATTTAGATAAAGCCCATGTAAAATCTTCAATAAAAGGAATAGTTTTAAATAGAGCAGTTGAAGTTGGACAAACATTAGCTGCTTCTATGTCAGCTCCAAAATTATTTACTTTAGCAAAAGATTTAACTCAAATGGATTTAATAGTAAGTATTGATGAATCTGATGTTGCAGATATAAAAAAAGGATTAGATGTAACTTTTACTGTTGATGCATATCCTAACAAAACTTTTAAAGGAAAAATAAAACAAGTAAGATTAAATCCAGTTGATGTAAATGGAGTTGTAACTTATGAAACAGTTGTTGTTGTTAATAATGAAGAATTACTTTTAAGACCTGGAATGACAGCTACTGCACAAATAAATACAAAACAAAGTTTTGATAAATTGATGATTCCAAATACGGCTTTAAGATTTAAACCAAAAATTCAATTAGAACAAAAATCAAATACAATGAATTTAGTTCAAGGTCCAAGACGACCACAAGGTGAAAATATTTCAAAAGATTTAACTAAAAAAGAATTTTCTCATATATATATTTTAGAAAATAATCAACCTAAAAGAATTATGGTAAAAGTTTTACAAACAGATGGAAAAACAACAACGGTTGAATCAAATGATTTAAAAGTTGATGATGAGTTGATTATTTCGCAAAAGAGTGATAATGCAAAGTAAAAAAACTATTATTGAATTTAAAAATATAGTTAAAACTTATGGTGAAGGTGATACAAAAACTCACGCTTTAAATGGAGTAAATCTTTCTATAAAAGAGGGTGAATTTGTAGCTATCATGGGAGCTAGTGGAAGTGGAAAATCAACAGCTATGAATATGATTGGTTGTTTAGACAAGCCAAGTAGTGGGGAATATTTATTTAATGGGATAAGTGTAGGCGATTTAAATAGAAATCAAATGGCACTTTTACGAAGAACTTATTTAGGATTTGTTTTTCAGAGTTTTAATCTTTTAGGAAGAACAAGTGCTTTAGAAAATGTTGAACTTCCTTTAGTTTATAGAAAAATCCCAGCTAAAGAAAGGAAAGAATTAGCTTTTGAAGCATTAAGTAAAGTTGGTCTTCAAAGTGTAGTTAATAATACTCCTGCACAACTTTCAGGTGGGCAACAACAACGAGTTGCAATTGCTAGAGCTATTGTTTCATCTCCTTTAGTTTTATTAGCTGATGAGCCAACAGGAAACCTTGATAGTATAAAAAGTATAGAAATTATGAATTTATTAAAACACTTAAATGAAGATGAAAATATAACCGTAATTATGGTAACACATGAAGAAGAGATGGCAGTTTTTGCAAATAGAGTTATATATTTTAGAGATGGACATATTGAAGATAGCTTAAAAAAAGGATTTAAATAATGTTAATAAATGCTTTTTTACTCGCTTTAAAAGAGATAAAAAGAAATATCTTACGCTCTTTTTTAACTATTTTGGGAATAGTAATTGGAGTAGCTTCCGTGATTGCCATGGTAATGATTGGTGATGGAACAACTGCAAATGTAAAACAAAGTATTTCTAAACTTGGAACTAATATGTTAACATTAAGAGTTGGTCAAGAAAGACGAGGACCACCAAAGGAAGATAATAGTGCAAAACCATTTACAGAAGGTGATATAAGTGCCATAAAAAATGAGGTACAAAATATAAAAGCAGTTGCTTCTGAAAATAATACACGGATAAATATTGTTTATGGAAATAAAAGTAATAGTGCTTCGGTGATTGGTACAAATAATGACTATTTTGTTATAAAAGACTGGGAAGTAACAGATGGAAGAATTTTTGATGAGAGTGAATTAAATAGTGGAAAATCTTCTTGTATTATTGGAACTACAATGGTTAAACAGCTTTTTGGTGAAGATAATCCTATTGGCACAAATATTAGGCTTAAAAATTTAAGTTGTAATGTAATTGGTGTTCTAAAATCAAAAGGTGCATCAGCATTTGGTAGTGATCAAGATGAAATAATTATTGTTCCACTTAAAATGTTTCAACAAAAAATTAAAGGAGATAAGGATATTTCATCAATTTTGATTTCAATCACAGATGGAAAATATATCGAAAATGCAAAAACTGAAATAACATCTTTAATGCAAGAAAGAAGAAGTTTAAGAGTTGATGAGCCTGATAATTTTCACATAAGAGATATGGAAGAGATGCTTTCAGCAATGACATCAACAACAAAAATGTTGACTTATCTTTTGGGTTCAATTGCCGGAATTTCATTACTTGTTGGTGGAATTGGAATTATGAATATTATGCTTGTTTCTGTAACTGAAAGAACAAGAGAAATTGGAACAAGATTAGCAATTGGGGCTATGGAAAATGAAGTTTTATTACAATTTATAGTTGAAGCAATAGTTTTATCAACATTAGGTGGAATTATAGGAATAATTTTAGGTTTAGCAATAGGTTTTGTTGCAGTTGATATTATGGAATTATCATTTATTTTAAACAATCAAATAATAATGATATCTTTTTTCTTTTCAACTTTAATAGGAGTTGTTTTTGGATATTTCCCTGCTAGAAAAGCAGCAAGATTAAACCCTATTGATGCTTTAAGATATGAATAAATTTGAAATAAAATCTTTTCTATTATAGAGAAGATTTTATTTTGATTGAAGTAGATTAAATTTCTGGATTAAATACTCAATTTTCAGATTATGCGCAAGATTTAATGCACTATTTCCTAAAAAATCTTCATGAAGAAAGTTTGCTCCATTATCAATTAAGTAATTTATACTATTTAATTTATTATATAAAACTGCATAAATAATTGGGATTGAATTTATATCATCAATTTCATTTAGGTTTATACCGCAATTTCTAAGGCATTTTATAACCTTTACATTGTCTTTATAAACAGCATAATTAATAGCAGATAAATTAGGTGAAACTTCTGTACTTATATTAAGTTGCATTAATTTTTCTATTGCAACAATATTACCTTTATTAATTGCCCAAAATAAAGCATTTCTTCCTCTAAAATCTTTTGTATTTATATCAATAACTTTGAGCGATAATACTTCAAATAAAGTATTCCACTTATCTTCATTGATTAAAGTAAAAAAGATTTTGTTTAAGAGTTGTTCATCTAAATTGTTATTTAAAAAAATAAAAACAATTTATAAAATAACAAGAATAAATGATATATTGAACCCATTAAATTATTATTCTTATTTTATTACAATTA
>JAIELU010000141.1 GCA_019752775.1 Campylobacterales bacterium
TTTCAGCTTGTTTTAGTGATGCTTCACTTTTTGAATATCCTAATTGAGATAATATAACTTCAGCAGATACTTCTAATTGCATTTTAATCCTTTTGTTTAATTATAATATATGTTATCAAAATTAGTTTGAATTATAAGTAAAAAAGCAATTAAAATAAACCTTTTTGAGTTCCAGTATTTTCTTCACTTAAAGCTTTTAACCTAAAAGTATATCTGTGTTCACTACTTCTTCCAAATTGTTTTATAGCTTCAACATGAGCCTTTGTTCCATAACCTTTATGCTTATGAAAATCATAATTTGGGAAATCTTTTGAGATATTTAACATATATCTATCTCGACTTACTTTTGCCAAAATTGAAGCAGCACTAACTTGTGGAACGGTTGCATCTGCTTTTATTTTACAAGTCAAATCTACTATTCCAAAGGTTGTATTTCCATCCATTAAAAAAGTATTACAATCATTTTTAAGATTCTTCATAATTTCCATAATAGAATTTTTAAGACAAAAACTCAAGCCTTTTTCATCGATTATTTTTGCATTTGTAAAAACTATATGATATTTTGATTCTTTTATTATCTCTTCAAAAAGTTTTTCTCTTTTTTTTTCACTTAAAACTTTTGAATCATTTAACCCAACTATCTCTTTTTTTAATACTACACCTGCCACAACCAAAGGTCCTGCGAGTGGTCCTCTTCCTGCTTCATCAATTCCACATAACATTCAAAATCCTCTAAAAATAATTATTATTTAAATTATAACATTTATATAAAAAGATTATATAATAAGATACGAAACTATTAAATTGGAATTTTTATGAAAAAGCTTTATATCCTTCTTGCGATAGTTATATTATTGATAGTTTATTTTTTATATATTTTTAAAGAATCAAAAGAACTTGTAAAAATAGGTTTTGTAGGGGCTTTAACTGCAAAATATTCTGATTTGGGAAATCCCATGATGAATGGAATAATCTTAGCTTTTGAAGAAGAAAAATATGAAATCAATGGAAAAAGAATTGAACTAATTTTTAAAGATGATAAAAAAGATGAAGAAGTAAACAGACGAATCGTAAATGATTTTATAAGTCAAGGAATAAAAATTGTTATGGGAAATGTGACTAGTAGTATGTCAAAAATTTCCATGTCAATAATAAATGAACATAAAGATATGTTTATGATTTCAGCAGCATCTGCTAGTAATGAATTTTCAGGAATTGATGATCAGTTTTTCAGGGTTCATGTGGCAAACAATGAACAAAGATTTTCAACATTTACTAAATATATAAAAGATAATAATTTCAAAAAAATATATGGAATTTATGACCCTGGAAATATAACTTATAGTAAGGATTATTTAGAAAATTTTGAAAAAAGTTTTATTTCTCATGGTGGTGAAAATTTTATAAAATATGCAAAAACAGATGAAAATTTAGATGATTTAGTTTCTGACATAAATAGTTCAAATCCTGATTTGGTATTACTTTGTGCAAATTCTGTTGATGCTGCAAGAGTTGTTCAATATCTAAGGATAAAAGGTATTGAAACTCAAATTGCATCTTCTGAATGGGGAATGACTCCTGCATTTATTGAAAATACGGGGAAATATAGTGAAGGTATTATTTTTAATATTGATTATGATGAAGATTCAAAGAATGAAGATTTTATTCAATTTTCAAATAATTTTAAAAAGAAATATAATATTGAACCATCTTTATATGTTTCAAAAGGGTATGAATTAGCACGAGTTATAATTGAACTTCTTAAAATGGGAGATCAAATAGAACTTAAAAAAAATTTATTAATAAAAAAAGAGTTTAAAGGTTTGCAAGATACTATTATTTTTGATAAATATGGCGATGTGATTAGGAAATTCAACACATTTAAAGTAATAAATGGAAAGTTTGAAAAAGTAGAATGAAAAAAGAAAAAAGTTTAAAAAAACAAATTTTAGTAATTTTAATATCCTTTTCTATTTTTATAGCAATTAGCGTTGGTTTTATTGCCATGGGAAGTTTTTACTTTTCAAAATTAAATATTATTGAACATAATCAAAAACAGATTTTATTTCAAATCGAATCTGAAATGGATAAATTTTTATCAAAAATCTATAAAATATCTTCTTATATTAAAGATAATTATCCTCAAGATAATAATTTATTAAAAAATATTGTTGATACTAATACAAATATTTCTAGTATTTTAGTCTTAAATAAAGATGGAATTATAGAAGATTTTTATGCAGCAACAAATTTAAGAATTTATAAAGGTTTTGACTATTCAAATCAAGAATATTTTAAAAATATAAAAGAACATAATGATTATTGGTCAAATGTTTTTTTATCAACTATTGATGAAGAAGCCGCACTTTCTTATAGTTTTAAATTAGATGATAAAGTAGTTGTTTTATTGGTACAACTAAAAGAAATTTCAGATTTTATCTCAAGGTTTAAAAACCAAGATAATACTCATATGGTAAAAATCTTTGATAGTGGTGGAACAGTAATTATAAATCCAAGTAATCCAGATTTAGTTTTACAAAGAGTTAATGAAAAAAGTCAAAAAGTATTTACAGAACTTATTGATGTTTTAAAACCTTATGAATTTACAATGTTTTATTCTGATTCTTTTTCAGAAAAACAGTATGGAACTTATACTTCTATTGAAAAAACAGGTTGGAAAATTGTTATAAGAGAGAGTTATGAATTAATATTAAAATCTTTAAATAATATTATTCTTGGAATGATTTTTAGTATGGTTCTTTTTATTATTGTTGCAATAATCTTATCTTTAAAAATATCAAAAAGAATTTTTAAATCTTTTGATGATTTACAACAAACTACTACAGGTATTGCAAATGGAAATTATAATATTGATATTAAAAAATCATATTACAATGAGTTTAATATTTTATTAAATAGTTTTAATAAAATGAAAATTGAAATAGATAAAAGAGAAGATTCTTTAGAAGCTTCTTTGAGTAGTTTTAAATCTTTATTTAACTCAACAATGGAAGTTATTGTAATACATGATAGAGGAATATGCATAGATGCAAATAATGTTGCTGTAAGATTTTTAGAATTAAATAGTAAAAGTGACTTAATTGGAAAAAATTTATTAGAATTTATTGATGACAAATATAAAGAATTATTAGTAAAAAACTACAAAAAAAATACTTTACCTTATGAATTTGATATTGTTGTAAGAGGAGAAAAACATACTTGTTTAGGACAAGGAAAGTTTATTATGTTAAATAAAAAAATAGTAAAACTTTCAACAATTATTGATATAACAGAATTAAAAGCAAAGGATAGATTACTTTTCCAACAATCAAAAATGGCATCAATGGGAGAAATGATAGGAAATATTGCCCATCAATGGAGACAGCCTTTAAGTATGATTAGTACTTGTGCTAGTGGCATAAAACTTGAAAAAGAGATTAATGAAATTAGTGATGAAAGATTATATGAATCATTAGATTTAATAGTTGAAAATACTCAATATTTATCAAAAACTATTGATGATTTTAGGAATTTTT
>JAIELU010000192.1 GCA_019752775.1 Campylobacterales bacterium
ACTTTGTTCAAAATATGGAACAGCATCACCATAAGGAGGGTCAGTAAAAATATAATCAACACTTTCATTCTCGATTTCTAACTGTTTTACATCATTTTGTAATACCTTATACCAGTTATTATATTCTTTTGTATTGAAATCTAATAGTCCTTTATTAAATTGCTGTAAGTAATCTAACTTACCCTTAATTGCTTTATTCAAGCGATTTTCAAAATAATGTAATACATTGTTTTCAATATAGGTTTCACCAGTATAGAATCCTGTCATCCATGCACCTTGAGACATTTCTCCCCTACTTTTTATGGGAGGTACAAGTCTTGAACAATTTGCAAGATTTGATGTAAAAGCTACTTTAAATAAATTTAATTCATTTCCACTTGAATATTTTTCTATTAGCGAGAGTAGTTTGGCATGGCAAGATAGAGTTCTTTTTGTAAATAGATCAGAAACTTTCATTCCAACTTTTGCAGATATTCTAGAATTTGGTATTAACTCTTCATCAGGATACCAATCTTCAATTTTGTAGTTATCTTCTTTTTCTACATATTTATTAACAGATTCTTTTTCTAAAGGTACTTCAAAATATTTTGACTTACCTTTTTCTTTGAATTTGGCTCGTAGTGGTATATCATTATTATTGCGAAGTACCGATATAAGCTCAACAGTTTTACCCGAGTATTCCCATTTAAACCATTCATTGTTAAAAAGTTCAAATTCTGATTTAATTACTTCCCATTGTTTTTTAACTAAGTCAATATCAATGTTTTTATTCAATAATTGTTTATTGATAAAACTAGCTATTGGATTTAAATCGTTTGATATGACATTTCTATTTAAAATCAACGCTTCACAGCAAAATACACCATAACCGGCAAATGGATCAAGGACTATTTCACCTTTATTACTAAACTTTTCTATGAGTTCCTTGAGATCATTTGAGGGTTTTTTTCCCCAATACTTATGCATTTCATATCTATCTCTTTTTTGTTTCAAATTTATTTTCCTATATTGTCTAGTTTTATTATACAGTAACTTATTTCAACTCTCATAACAATTCACTAATAATATATTTTTTACTAGTCTTAAATTTGTAATATTAATAACATAATAAGTGCTGTTTATTTAAGATAATAGCCCATTGTAGCTAAAAAAAATTTTGCAAAAATTATAAGACTACTTAGATTTAAGCATTTATAAAATTTAGCTTATTTGATAACTCAATAGATTTTTATTCCATACTAAAAGTTATGCTTTTTTATATCAAATATTTTACTCTTCAAAATACCGCTCTTGAAAAAACATCGGCATCATTTTCATCACAAAAGGATATTGTTTTAAAATCTCACTCATTACATCATATACAACTGTTGCATCTTCTGTTGCGTATTTGATTTGTCCTGAAGTTAATTCTTCATTTTCCCAATTTGACCTTGACATATTTTTTGATTTTTGTAATTTTTCATTTAAGATTATCGAAGCTGCTTTTTTAGCTCCTATTTGGTTTTTTGATGAGAGTTTTTTGAATATATCTTCAAGGTCAATCATTGATTTTGCTCTTATATTAAATTGTCTAAAAAGTGCTTCATTATCGCCTTTTAATCCGGTGCCTATTTTTATTATTTTTTCATCTTCCAAAAAATCTATAAGTGGTTTTAGGTTTTTAATTTGTTTATTTTGAATAAGATAACACTTACTTTGAGTAGCAAGTTGAATAAGGCAAATACCATTATCGGCTTGACCTTTTTTAAATGTTGGCTTTTGTTCACTATCAAAACCTATAAAAGGAGCTAATTGGATTGTGTTCATCGCCTCTTGTAATTGTTCGCAAGTATTAATAACCTCTATTGTTCTATTACCAATTGTATAAGAAATTTGTAAATCATTTTCAGTATTACTTGAATTGTCCATTAAATCAAAAAGTTTTATCATTGATTTTAATTCATAAGAGCCATTTTCTAAAATATTTTTTAAAATATTTTCAACTTCATTTTCTAAATCATCATCACAAAAAGTTCGAATTAGATTTAATCTATCTTGATTAGAAATCACATTTATTATTTTAATTTTCAACTCCTCCCATATTGCTCTACTTGTTTTTAATTAGCATTCTCTCTTCTTCCAATGAGAGATAACGCCATTTACCTATTTCAATGTTGGGCTTAAAACTGCCAATACTAACTCGATTTAAGTCCAAGACCTTTAAAGGTGTTCCAAATTTTGGGTCCTTTAATGCTCCAAAAAGTCTGCGAATATGGCGATTTTTGCCCTCTTCTAGTTCAACTCTAAGTTTTGTTTTTGCGCCACCATTTCCAATTTTTTCTACTTTTGCTTTTAGTAAACCATGAATACTTTCAACACCTTTTTTTGCCTCTGCAATATGTTCATCTGTTACATAACCTCTAACCCAAACTTCATATATTTTAATGCAATTACCTGGTTTTGTTAAAGCATCGTTTATTTTTCCATTAGTTGTGAATAATAAAAGCCCTTTTGATTCTAAATCAAGTCGTCCAATAGGCATCCAGCCATCAGTAAAAACCCAATCTGGCAAAAGATTATAAACAGTTTTTCGCCCAAGGTCATCAGATCTTGTGACTAAATAACCCTTAGGTTTATTCAGTACTAACAATTTTTCTGAATCATTCATTAACTATTTTCCTTGGGTATTTTCGATGAACAATAATCTTTAGATTTTTTCATCAATTGATGTAGCTATCTCTTCCACTATTTCATTATTAGTATTTAATGCTTCTTTTTTCTTACGCTTTTCTTCTTTCTTTTTATCTTTTTCTATCTCTCTAGCTCGTTTTTCATAATTGTAATTTATTTTAGCCATTTGTTATCCCATTATTTTATATTTTTTAAAGTTGAAGAACTTATTTTATCATATTCTTTCATCTGTATTATTAAAGCAGACATTATAGATTTGTTATTCTCCATTTAAAACACACATAACTGTTGCTCGACTTGTATTTAATTCTTTTGTTATCTTTGATATATTTAAATCGCCATTTTCTGTGTAGTAATTTTCATCATCTAACATTTTTAATATAGTATCTTTTTTATCAAGTATTTCTTGAGATGTTTGTCTAGTTTCAAAAGTAAAATCTTCTTCACTCATGGTTTTAATTGCTTCCAAATCTCTTTTGATTGTTTGAATTGTAACTTTCAGTTCTTTTGCTAAATCTTTTGGCTCATTTATACCTCGTAAAATTAAATCCCGTAAAGCTATTCTTCTTGTTTTGATTTTACGACGACGATGATAAGAGATTTTCATTATTATTTTGTCTTTTGATTTTATAAAATTTCTAATTCAAAAGGTTCAATGTGAGCATTGTATTGTTTAAAATTATTTATAAAGTGTGAGTAGTGTGCACTTTCATAATGCTTATTTAAAGCTTCTTCACTTTCCCATGAATCAATTACAATAAATTCAACAGGATTAGTTTTTGTTTGAAAAACTTCATACATCAAACATCCCTCTTCTTCT
>JAIELU010000132.1 GCA_019752775.1 Campylobacterales bacterium
CTAACATTCGTGCGACATTAAAAGTTGTGGTAAGCTCTACGAGTCCTGCCGCGCCTAATGCTTCAATCCACTGTGAGTTAAACATAACAATCGTTTTTTCGGGATCCAAGATTTTAAAAACTTGCTCTTTATAAGTTTCTGCATTATTTAAAACTTGCTCATTACTTAAAATCTTTCTAGTTTCACTTTTTCCTGTTGGATCACCAATAGTTGCTGTAAAATCTCCAATTAAAAATTGAATAATTCCTCCAAATTTTTGGAAAGTTGCTAACTTTTGAATAAGAACTGTATGTCCTAAATGTAAATCAGGAGCGGTTGGGTCAAATCCAGCTTTTACATAAAAATTTTCACCAGTTTCAAAATATTTTTTTATAAGTTTCTCTATTGCTTCAATATCAATAATTTCGGATGTTCCTCTTTTTATCTCACTTAATGCTTCTTGAACTTTTTTTTCCATTAATTTTTTACCCTTTAATTATTTGTTATAAGCATCTTTTTTTGAATAAAATTCTATAACTTTTACTTTTCTTTCTATTATTTTTCTAACTTCTTCTATATTTGATTTATTTATTTCAAACTCAATATAACAGTATTGTATATATGAGTGAGTTTGTCGTCCAAACTCTACACCTAATATATAAAACTCATATTCAGCCATATAAGTTAGTACTTTTGCTAATTCACCTTTTGTATTTGGAATACTAATTACCATTTTATATTGATAAACTGTATCTATTGTCCATTTACAAAAAAGCATTTGTTGATTTGTCTTTATTTTGTCGTAGGCTTTATCACACATTTTATGATGAATTATAGCTTCATTCCCACTTCTAAAAGCAACAATATCATCACCAAACTTTGGATGACAACAATGGTCAAATGATACAGAACTTATACTGAAATTTGAATTTATTAAAACATTATCAAATTTATATTCTTTAATTTTACTAGTTAATATTTTAAATCTAGTCATTAAACCTTTATGGCTTATAATTTTTTTTTCAATTATCTGTTTAGTATGTTTAAAAAAATCTAAAATTTGTGGTATCTTATGTGGAGATTCTATTGGATATATTCCTGTAATATCATCAGAATATCTCGAAAATACCGTGTTTATAATATTCTTCCCAGATAATTCATCTATCTCTTTTTGTCTATGTGTACATAAAAATTTAATTTGTTTTTTTGCTCTTGAAGTTTTTACCATATCCATCCAAGAGCATCTAACAATAATTTCATCACCTAATTCAATAGATACAATATCTGTGCTTTTTAATTCAGTCAAAAGAGGTTTTTTAATTTTATTTATGTAACATGCAATTGCTTTTTTTCCAACATTACTATGGACTGCAAATGCGAAATCATAGGCACTTGAGCCAACAGGTAGCATAAATACTTCACCTTTTGGTGAATAAACTACAATTTCTTGAGTATACAAATTGTCTTTTGCATCTTGGTAAAACTCTTCTACATTTTCATTTGAAAACTCTAAAGATTTTAGCCAGTTAAGATTTGTAGTGTTTTTAGCTCCAGATTTGTATTTCCAATGCGCTGCAATCCCAAATTCTGCGATTTTGTTCATCTCAAAAGAACGAATTTGAATTTCATAAATTTTAGAATTATAAAATATTGTAGTGTGTATCGTTTGGTAACCATTTTCTTTAGGAGTTGCTACATAATCTTTAAATCTTGAAATCAATGGTTTAAATTCAAGGTGCATATATCCTAAAATTTTATAACAATCAATATCATCTTCAACTAAAATTCTAATTGCAAATAAATCTAAAACTTCATCTATTGAAATTCCTTTTCTTTGCATTTTTAAATAAATTGAATAATGGTGTTTTATTCTACTATAAATTTTAATTTTATTTAAGTCATAACCATTTTTTTCTAAAAGATTTTTTGTTGTAGAAATAAATGTATTAAAAGTAAGTTGCATTGCACTTTGTTGCTCTCTTAAAAAATTATCAATTTTTTTATATTCATTTGGATAAATATAAAAAAATGCCAGATCTTCTAAAGCATTTTTTAAAGTAGAAATTCCTAGTCTATTTGCAATAGGAACATAAACAACTAAAGTTTCTTCAGCAATTCTTTTTTGTTTATTTGCAGGTAAAACACTAAGTGTTAACATATTATGTAATCTATCACAAAGTTTTACAATTAAAACTCTAACATCATCTATTGAGGCTATTAACATTTTTCTAAAGGTAAGTGCTGAAGATATTATTTTAGAATCACTAGCATCAATTGATGTTATAAATTCATTTTCTCTAATTTCAACAATTTTAGTTAATCCATCAACCATATGAGCAATATCATTACCCCATCTCTCTTTTATGTAGTCCAAAGAATAATTAGTGTCTTCTACTACATCATGTAATAATGCAGTTGCAATAATTGCTTCGTCTTTTGAAAAATGAGCTGTAATAGAGGCAACTAAAATTGGATGAACACAATATGGTTCTCCACTTTTTCTGTATTGACCTTCATGGGCTTCTATTACAAAATTAATTATTTCACTTAGTTTTTGAGATATTTCTGTTTGAGTATTTAGTTTGTTAATTGCATCTTCAACATTGTTTATATGTTGAATTTCTTTGATAAATGGATCCATAGTATATTAGACTTTAAAGATAAGCTTTTGGCTCATCTTTATTTCTTGTCCACAAAACCTTCTATTCTTAGTAAACCACTTGCAATTTCATCAATTGCAATATCAGTATATTTCATTTTTTGAGTATTTTGTTCTAATAATGGTTTTGCACCTTTACTTAATTCATCAGCTCTTTGTCCAACAGCGATTGCTAAAATATATCTGTCATTGTCAACATATTTTAAAGCTTTTGATATTCTTTCTTCTAATCTCATCATAAGTTATCCTTTTGTATTTAATTATTATCTAACTATTGAACATCTACTATAATCACCTTGTATGATTTTTAGTAAGTTGCCTTTTTCATTCATATTTGCAACAACTATAGGAAGTTTGTTGTCTTTAGCAAGTGCAATGGCTGTATCATCCATTACTTTAATATGGTCCTCTAATGCTCTATCATAAGATAAAGTTTCTAATTTTTTAGCATCTGGATATTTCATTGGATCTCTGTCATAAACACCATCAACTTTTGTGGCTTTTATTAACATACAAGCCCCAATTTCAGTTGCTCTTAGCGTTGCTCCTGTATCAGTTGTAAAATACGGGTTTCCAGTTCCTGCACCAAAAATTACAACTCTTCCTTTTTCGAGGTGTCTAGTTGCTTTTCTTACAATAAATGGCTCAGCTATTTGTTCCATTTTAATTGCAGTTTGTAATCTAGCACTTAAACCTTTGTATTCCAATGCTTCTTGCATAGCAATACCATTAATTACAGTTCCTAACATTCCCATGTAATCAGCACTTGTTCTTTTAATTGGACATGTGGCTGTCACTGACATGCCTCTGTGTTTGTTGTTTTCAACGGCCGTTGGCTGTCTGTTTCTTAC
>JAIELU010000129.1 GCA_019752775.1 Campylobacterales bacterium
CATAATAGGTTCTTGATATTTAGCTGGTAGGCAGCTCAATACAAAGCGATTGATTAGATCTTTTATTGCTTCGCTTGATGTGCCTAGCTATTTTATCTTTTGCAATTATTACACCACTTGGAACTGCTAAATCAGCACCAATAGATAAGGCATCTTGTTTTAAAATATTTGCAGCTCCAACATGCATATTTTTTATATATAAAGTATGAAGGTTTGATTTTTTTGAAAGAATTGAGATTCCAGCACTATCACAACCTAAATTCTCATAAAACTTTTTTGTATCACTTATTGATATTTTATATGTTTGCATACAAAACCTTTTTAATGTTTATTTTTTTGATTAGCTATTGATAAAAGTAGGGTAGTTATGACATTTATTGGTCTTGAATTTAATTCAATTAGTTTTATCGATTTTGAAAAGAAATCAAGTTCTTTGTGAGATAATTTGATTTTTTGTTTATTTACTTTTATTAAAATTGTTTCAACAATCTCTTTTGCTTCATTTTTAGAAATTTTCTGATTCTCTTTTAAAAAATTATAAATATCTTTTAAATCTAATTTATTTAAATCTAATATTGATTCTTTTTTTAAGATAGATTTTTTAAGATATTTGTATGCTAATCTTGAATAAATCGTTGGAAGTAAAGATGATTTTGAATTTGTAATAATTATAAATATAACATTTTTAGGAGGTTCTTCTAATATTTTCAATAAAGAGTTTTGAGCCTCTTTTCTAAAAGTTGTTCCACATAAAAAAATATATTTCTTTTCGCTTGTTGCTATATAAGCTTCTTTTATAGCCAAAGTTGCTTGAAGTAATAAAAACTCTTCTTTTTCTTCATTTTTAATTATTCTTGTTGAGTGTGCTGGATAATTTGGTAATAACTCACTTAAAGTTGTTTCAATATCATTAACTATTAAAATAGTTGAATAATCTATAAAATTCATCAAATTAATTTTCTACATTTATTTCAGCAAATAAAGAAGCACTTACTGATTTATTATATAATCTAAACATTTGTAAAAGTTTCATATCTAAAGCTTCATCATTTGATTTTAGATTAAAAGCATCTTGTTTTTCTTCGTCAAATAGCCATAAAAAAGAGTTTTTAGATACTTTTGGAATAACTGCTCTTACATCTTGACTTCTTCCAATATACCAAAAACAATATCCATTTGGAAAAGAAATACTTAACATATCTTTTATATATGAAATATCTTCATCAGATTTAATAGTATCAATATATCTATAAAATGATTTAAAATCATAATATGGTAAAAAAGGTCTATTTAATTTTGTAGAATTTATATTTCCCAAAATATATTCTAAAAACCATTCTCTTTCTTTGTCTGTTACAACAATTATTGAAAAACCTCTTTCTAGAAGATTATGAATATTTTTAGACACCAATGGTGTCCATTCATATTTTTTTTCTTCCAACCAAGGAGATATTAATCTATCTTCCCTAATTGTATCGACAGTCCAATTTAAAAATTCTTGCACTACTATTTATCCAAATCATAAGCATCATGTAATGCTCGTACAGCAAGTTCTGCATATTTTAAATCAATAATCATAGAAATTTTGATTTCACTTGTTGAAATAATTCTAATATTAATATTTTCATTAGCAAGTGCAGTGAAAGCTTTTGATGCAACTCCCGTATGAGATTTCATACCAACACCAACAATTGATACTTTACAAATTGCTTCATTATAATCAATTTTTTCAGCTTGAGTTTTAAACTTTTCCATAACATTTTTACAAATTAATAAATCTGTTGTTGGAATAGTAAAATCTAAATCTGTTTTACCATCAACACCAACTGTTTGAACAATCATATCAACATTTATATTTGCATCTGCAAGTGAAGTAAAAATTGAAGCTGCAATTCCTGGTTTATCCGTAACTCCATACATTCCAACTCTAATTTGATTTTTATCTAAAGCAATTCCACTTACAATTGGTTTTTCCATAATATTTTCTTCCTTTGTTATTAATGTACCTTCAACTTCTGGTGTAAAGCTACTTCTTGATACTAAATTTACATTTAATTTTTTTGCCATTTCTACTGATCTATTTTGTAAAACTTTTGCACCTAAAGATGCTAATTCTAACATTTCATCATAAGAAATCATTTCTAATTTTTTTGCTTTTGGTTCAATTCTAGGGTCTGTTGTATAAATACCATCAACATCTGTATAAATTTCACAAACATCAGCTTCAATAGCACCAGCAATTGCAACAGCTGTTAAATCACTTCCACCTCTACCTAAAGTTGAAACTCTTAAAGTATCAAGAGCCACGCCTTGAAAACCAGCAACAACGATAATATTTCCTTCTTTTATTGCTTTTTTCATTTGTGTTGTATCAATAGATTCAATTCTTGCTTTTGTATGAGCATTATCAGTAATGATTCCAGCTTGTCGACCACTCATTGACATGGCTTTTAAACCCATTTCATTTAAAGCAATTGATAAAAGTGCAGAAGTTACTCTCTCACCTGAACTTAAAAGCATATCAATTTCATCTGCTTTAGGAGTTTTTGAATAATATTCAGCATATTCTATTAATTTATTAGTTTCTCCACTCATCGCAGATACAACAGCAATAACATCATGTCCTTCATCTTTTATTTTTTTAATGATATTTGCAACATTTTGAATTCTATCAAGTGTACCAACACTTGTTCCACCAAACTTAAGTACTTTTAACATCTAATTTTTATCCTTTTTAAATATAACCCTCAGTTTTAAAATAATGTATAACTTGTTTATAAACAGTTCTTTTAAAAAAAGTTATATAATCATAAATATTTTTAGTAGGCACGAATTTATATTCGCTAAATTCAGGAATTTCTGTATTAATATTTATTTTAGCGCCTTTTTTGAGTTTCACTAAATAATATTTTTGTCTTTGTCCATCGTAAGGATACATCCTTTTTGCAATAGCTGCTGGAAATTCATAAGATACCCAACTTGGGTATTCAGCTATAATTTCAACATCTCTTGTTCCGATTTCTTCTTCTAATTCTCTAAATAATGCTTCTTTCGATGATTCTCCCTCATCAATACCACCTTGAGGAAATTGCCAAGCATTCTCCACATCAGTTCTTGAAGCTATAAATATTTCGCATATATGAGGATATTTTGCTGATAGTACAATTGCTGCTACATTAGGTCTAAATTTTTTTTTCTCGTTGTTAATTGTGATTTCATTTTTATCAGTCATAAATATATATTCCCTTATAATTAGCCAGATATTTTACAAAAACTAGGATTAAAAATTGCTTTTATATATACACATTCCCTTTTGCGATAGTAAATGTTTTTACTGCGCTTTTAATTCATACACAGATAGATTTCATTTAAAACATGAATATATGAATGCATTAAAAAAACAACTAAAAAATGACCTTGAAAATCATGTAATTAAACA
>JAIELU010000063.1 GCA_019752775.1 Campylobacterales bacterium
ATATTTTAAATTTATACGCTTCAAAAACTCCAATTATTATTGATGTAGATGGAAATATTTACACAAAACTTGAAGAAGTTGATAAAAAAGCAATAATTTATAAAAATATGGATTTAAAACAAATATCTTCAATGTTAGATGCGAAAGCAATTGCTTCACAACTTTTTGCTGATTATAAACCAAATATTGTGGGGACAATTTGTAAAATAAAACCAGTTGTAAATTGGCAAAATATTATAGAAATGAATAAAACAAATATGCTTTATTTTGACCACCAAAGTGATGGTGTTGAAATGTTCGAGGATAAAGAACTTGAAGATTATGGTTGGAATGCAAGTGCTTTAGAGATAAATTATAGAGAAATTTCTGAATTTATAGAAGAGTTTTGTGAGGGAGTTTTACTTTGTTATGATAATGAAATTCAATTTAGTGGTTTTGTAATAGTTGATGATTTAAATGATGTAAAAATAAAAGTTAAAGAATACATTATTAATAAAACAAAAGAAAATATTAAAGAAGAAATAATTGATTTAGAAGAAGATGATGTTATTGAATCATTGGAATTTTTTGGAATAAAGGCGTAATTTTATGGAAGACATTATAAAAGATTGGGGTTATTTAGCTTTATTTTTATACTCTTTTGGCGGTGGATTTGTAGGACTTGCAATTGCTAGTGTTTTATCTTATTCTGGGGATTTAAATATCTATATTTGTATTTTAATTGCAGCTATTTCAAATTTTATTGGAGGTCAATTTTTGTTCTTTCTTGCTAGAAAAAATAAAAATTATGCAAAAGATATGATGAAAAAATATGGTAGAAAAATTGCATTAGCTCATCTTTTAATGAGAAAATATGGTTCTTTTGTAATTTTTGTACAAAAATATATTTATGGAATAAAAACTTTAGTTCCACTTGCAATGGGAATTACAAAATATTCAGCTATAAAATTCTCAATTTTCAATGCACTAGCAGCTGTTTTATGGGCTTGTGTTATTGGATATACAAGTTTTACAGCAGGGGAATATATATTGAGTCTAGGTGAAGATTTTAAATATGTTGGTTTATTTACAATAGTGCTGATTATTTTAGTTATTTCTTATATTTTTAAAAAAATAGAAAAAAAATAGTTCTTATTTAATAGTACTTTATAGTTTTGGATATAATATATAAAAAACTATAAAGGGCTTCCCATTTTAATCGAAAACTTTTCACAATTAAATCTTCCAAAAGAGTTTCTTTCTAACTTAGAAACTTTGGGTTATACAAAATTAACAGCAATCCAACAAAAAAGTTTACCTTTAAGTTTAAATAATAGTGATTTAATAGCTCAAGCAAAAACAGGTTCTGGAAAAACTGTGGCTTTTTGTATTCCAATAATAAATAAATTAAATATTAAAAATTTTAGAATCCAATCTTTGATTATAGCTCCAACAAGAGAGTTAGCAAATCAAATAGCTTTGGAAATTAGAAAACTTTCACGACATATTCATAATCTAAAAGTTCTTACACTTTGTGGTGGAACTCCTTTTAAACCTCAAGTTTTATCTTTAAGTCACGAAGCACATATAATTGTTGCAACTCCAGGAAGAATTTTAAAACATATTGAACAAAACAATATAAATCTAGAAAATATAACTACATTAGTTTTAGATGAAGCAGATAAAATGCTTGATATGGGATTTTATGATGATATTATGGAAATTATTGATACTTTGCCAAAGAATAGACAAACACTTCTTTTTTCAGCCACTTTTGAGAAAAATATAGAAAAACTAGCTTCAAATGTATTGAAAAATCCAACTATTGTAAAAGTTGAAAATGAAGAAAAAGTTCATATAAAACAAAAATTCTATGAAGTTAAAGAAGAGAATAAAACAGCGTTAATTCCCGCAATTATTTCATCAAATAAAGCAAAATCAATTTTGATTTTTTGTAATATGAAAATAAAATGCGACCAATTAGCAGATGATTTATATGCTTTAGGTTTAGATGTTTTAACATTACATTCTGATTTAGAACAAAAACAAAGGGATGAAACAATTATTTTATTTTCAAATAAATCTTATCCAATTTTAATAGCAACAGATGTAGCTTCAAGAGGATTGCATATTGATGATGTGGATTTAGTTATAAATTATGATTTATCTTTAGATGAAAAAGTTCATACTCATCGTATTGGAAGAACTGCCCGAGCTGGAAAAGGTGGAATGGCAGTTTCTTTATATACATCAAATGATTTTGATAGGGTTGAACTTATAAAAGATACTTTTAGTGATATAGAAGATGAAAGTATTGATAAAATCGAAGATGATTTATCATACAAAATTGATTCGCAATTAAGAACTATTTTTATAAATGGTGGAAAAAAACAAAAATTAAGAGCTGGAGATATTCTAGGTGCAATGACAGCTGGAATTGGTTTAGATAAAAGTGATATAGGGAAAATTGATATTTTAGATTTTGCTTCTTATGTTGCAATTAATAAAGAAAAAACTTCTTTTGTTTTAGAAAAGCTATCAAAAGAGAAGATTAAAGGTAAATATTATAGAATCTATGAAAAGTGATAAATTAAAAAAGGAGATATCTATTGTTTAAAAATACATTATTTCTTAAAATAATTTTAATATTTACTTTACCAGCATTGGGTATTTTATATTTTAGTTCTGTATTAGTTTATGAAAAAATACAATCATTTAATGAAGTTGATGGAATTAACCATAACTTAACATATTTAATTAATACAGAAAAATTAATTAATTCGCTACAAGAAGAAAGAGAACTAAGTGTATTATTGCTTTTAGAAAAAAGTGAAAAATCTTCTTTACAAAAAAGTAGAGAATTATCTACAAAAAATTATGAAGAGTTAGAAAAGACTTTGAAAAATCTAAATCAAAATTTAGATAATAAAGTTATTCAATTAAAATCTGAAATAAATAAATTAGAATTATTTAGAGCAAGAATTGACAATTCAGATGCAACTTTGGATGAAATTTTTGAAGAGTATAATCAATTTGATAAAGTATTATTAGATTCATTATTCTTATTAAAACCAATAAAATTGGCTTTTGACTTTAACAATGAATTTAGAAATATAGTACACTTTTTAAGTTTTAGAGAATCTATATGTATTGAAAAAACGATGGTTGATGCATATTTTATAAATACTAAAATAAATGACAAACTTTATATTATGCTTATGAAAAATTATTCATTATTAGAAATTAATAAAGATATATTTTTAAATAATGCAAATCTAGAAATAGTTCAAAGATATAATTCAAAACTTAATGAAGAGTATTATAATAAGATATTTATCATAAGAAATGGAATTAAAAATAAGAATTTTTCAACAAAATTGATCAAAATTGTGTTATTCAAAAATATCTCTTTTTGTATTTTTAGATTTTCATGTGATTGATGATCAAACTCCTTTTGAAG
>JAIELU010000229.1 GCA_019752775.1 Campylobacterales bacterium
TTTTTAAAAAAGAGATTAAAAATACTGGTGATTTAATTATTCACTCTTAAAAATAGGAGGAAAATATTATGAATAATTTTATAAAAAAATTAGAAACATTAAAAAAACAAATATGTAATATTGATGAATTACATAAAGAAACATTCTTAAATGCAGTAGATCAATCAATTAATTTCACTAAAAAATTGCCTGAATTTATATCTCATCCAGATGTTCAATATACATTAGATGGAGAGGTTTTCTTTTTTTGGGATAAAAAACCACCTTTGGGTTTTGGTGATACATCAAACAATAAAGTATTCGTGGCTTTTTACGGAACTGATATTGGAGAATATGGATATACATACAAAGATAACGGAGAATTTATACCAGGTAAAGAATATGCAAGAATTGACTCACCTATCCCAATTGATTTATTGAAGGAATTGGAATTAATCTAACGTTAAAGGAGATGATTTGTGCATGAGTTATTAAATTTATTAAAGGAAAAGACGAATTTAAAAAATGTATTTTTATATCAAGAAAATGGATATTTGCAAAAAAAATTATTAAAAGTAGAATTTGTAAATGATGTTTATTCTCTTTTTAGTATTGATTTTTACACAAATAAAAAGACTAAAGAATTTTCATTCAATCAATTACCTATTTTTATTAAAGATTCAGAAATTGCAATTAATGAATTAAATCGCAGAATTTTTTCATTGTTATTTAATATGTTTTTAATTGAAATTAAAAACGTGAATAAATATTCATTAAATGAAAATAATAAGTCACTAAAAATAAATAAAAATGAACTTTTAATTAGTATTCCTATTGTGTTTGAAGATGGATTAATTTCTAATTTCATAGAGCAAGATTTGAATAATATGAAAAAAGACATTTTATTAAATAATGGATTGCAAAAACAAAAGTGTGTTTATGCAACTTTTAATTTCTCATTAATTAACTTTCATAATTATAATTTAAGACTTGAAAATTTACTTAAATTTTATCCTGTAAACCAGAAGCTTATATATGTTAATTTTGACAAGGTTTTAAAAGAAGAGATATGTTTTGTGACCGACATTACAGATTTTTGTATTGAAGCACCAGAATTTATAATTAAAGATTATTTAATTGTCGATGATGAATTATGCGTCTTGACAAATATAGAGGATTTATTAATAAATATTGAAAATTTATTTAAATATTTTATCTTTAAAGAATATAACTTATATGAAAAAAACTACTTAATTCCTAAAATAATAAAAAAACAAGAACTTATCCTTTTAGAGTTTGGGGAAAATAAATTTAAAGATGAAATAAATCCACTCCCTTTAAAAAATAATATTTTAGATATTTCTGATGTTTTTAATGAAGACTATTTAATTAATGAATTATTTAGTAATAAACAAATAAATTTGTTTATTACTAATAAAAATATTTTTTATGATAGTTGTTTTGTTTTTGAAACTCATTCTATACAAATAAATCTATTAGATACTGCTTTTAAAATAGAAGATTCGCAATGTTGTATAAAAAGAAATTCATTAAAATTTAATCATTCTATGAAACATCGTAAATCCTCTATAGAATCTACAATAAAATTAAATCAAGTTGAAAATTATTTAAACAATTTAAAAAGAATTAATTATTTAACTTTAACAGATCAAGAGTATTTTGAATGTAAAATTTTTAAAGAAATTTAATTAAAATAGTAAAATAGAAAAAGAGCATTTTTGCTCTTTTTTTATTTTGATAACCATTTTCTTATTTTTTCTTTTTTAACAATAAAAAAAGTATTTGAATAAAAATTAAGATTTAAATGATAATTAAATAAATTTTTCATATTCCACCCCTTTAACAATTTTTAAGAATTATTTCTGTTTTAGACATGCCATTACCAACATAGTACATTGATACACTAAAATCTTTATTAGAAATATTACTTAAAGTTTTATTTTTTGACAAAACTTCATAACTTGGATAATATTTTCCAAGTGCTATTTTTAAATATTCAGGATCTTTTCCACTATAATTAATTTCAGTAATTATATTTTTACTGTTAGTCGAAATAATCATATTATTTTTTGTTTTATATTTAGAATTCATAATATTATTATAGTAATTATAATCTTCAGACTGACTCATTTTAATATCACTTGGAGTACTAATATAAGTATCTCCAATAGTATAAGCATAACAACTATTAAACATTATTGTTGACAATAACATTAATAAGCTTTTTTTCATATTTAATTCCTTTATTTATATTTAAATTATAATTATTAAATGTAATTAATTATAAAAATAATTACATTTAGTAACTCACTTCCATTATTATACTGCATTGCACCATTTTTGTCAAATTTATTTAAAAAAATCATATAAATATAAAAATGCCAATTGACAAAACTAATTAATTATGTTATAATAATGGAAGTTTTATATAATATTTAAGGAGTTATTTATGGATTATTTAGGAAAATTAAAACAAGCTAGAATTTCTGCTATTAAACGAAAAGATATAGAGATTAGTGGTATTTTGGCTTATATTTTATCAACAGCTCAATCAACTGCGAAAACAAAAAAACAGGAAATTGACGATAATGAGATTTTGCAATTAATTAAAACTGAAATTAAATCACTAAAATCTAGTATGAGTGGAATTAAGGAAAAAATTAATGGTGTTGAAACTGGTATTATTCATCAACTATCTCATGAAAAATTATTAGAGTATCAATATAAAATTGATGAATTAGAAAAACTATTACCCAAACAATTAACTTCTGACGAAATTGATTCAATTTTAAATGATCTAGCTAAAAATGGTTATGATACAATGGGAGCAATTCAAAAACATTTTAAAGAAAACTATTTAGGTTTGTATAATGGTGCTGAATTAGCAAATTCAATTAAAATTTTAGTTACAAATAAATAAGGAAGAAAATGTTATCATTATATGAAGGGTTGTCATCAAAATATAAATATCCAAGTAATATTTTTTTTGATAAACTTATAATTGAGAATTTTAAATGGGTAAAAATTGATAAAACTCTTCATGATGATACATGTTCCGTTATTATATATCAACTAGATATGTCTAATATTGGATATAAAATAGTTGAACCAAAACTAATTGGGGCAATGTATCTATCTGAATATCAAAAAGGAAGGTTTTTATTATTTGAAGAATATTGGGCTGGTCCTGGAGCTAAAGTTTTATTTGAGTCTAATGATATAGAATTACTAAAATTTAAATCTTTTGAATATTTAAGTAAAATAGTCAAACATAAAAAATAACTAAAAAGCCCTACCATAGTGAAATGGCAAGGCTTTAAAAATTCGCCAGTGAAAATTCCTCGCTGCTTGCAGCGTAGGATGAATCACGTTAAGGCGAATTAGGAAACGAA
>JAIELU010000032.1 GCA_019752775.1 Campylobacterales bacterium
ATAATACCTTCAAGATTATTTGGAGCTAAATTTAATCTAAAATCTAATTTTGAATATGAAGTTAAAACATTTAAAATATTTGAAATATTGCTATTTAATGTTCCTAACATTTCATTTATAATATTTTTTAGTTCATTTAATGAAGGATTATTTGAGTTAAGTTCAATTTTACAGTCTAAATGACCTTTATTAATTTCATTTGTAACTCTAATTGTATCAGCAATTAAAGCTCTATCTTTTTGAATATTCACTTTTGTATCTTCGATGTTTTTATTTATGATTTTTGACATCATTCCTAATTCATCATTTGATTTAACATTGATAAGTTCAATATCATCTTTTTCAAAATTTATAAATGCAAAAAAGTTTTCAACACCTTTTTTTACAGAATCAACATCAATTAAAATTGTAAAAGCAATCGTTCTTGCTAAAATCATAGTTAAAGCAACACCAAAAGCACTTAATAATCCAAAGATAATCATATTTTGACTAGCAGTATGCATTTCTGCACCAATTGTATCTGATAAACTTTGTGAAATATAATCTTCAATTTTCTTTAGAATATTAATTTTTTCAGTTATTTGCTTAAACCAAACATTTGCATCAATATTAAAATTTGAGTCAAGATTGCTATATAAAGCAATTTTTCTCATTTTTTCAACTTCATTTATAGAATCAGCTTGAAAAGTTTTTTTGTAAAAATCAGCCATAGTTAAACTACTTACTTTCAAAAATGAATCCATATATGCATTTTGTTCAGCAACTAAGGTATAAAACTTAGCTTTCATTCCTTCACCAAAAGTATTTTTTGCAAAAGTATTAGTTCCAACTGCTCTTTCAATTCCAGCTCTCTCTTTTGATAATAAAAAATTCATATAAGATACTAATTCTTGAGATACCTTAGCACTACTATTTGATAATTTTGTAATAGTTGCAATTACATTTAATAACAATTTATTCGTATCAGTATAATAATCAATCGCAATAGAAGCATTTATATTAAAAGCAATAACTCCACTTCTAATATTTGGTAAATCTTGAAGTTTTTTAAGACCATTATTTAGATTTTCTAAGAATTCATCACTATAAACATTTTTATCAAATGTATTTAAAAATCCATTTAGTTCTTTTAATTTTTCATCAACAAGTAATCTTTGAGTTACCAGTTCAGTACTAAACTTTTCACCTTTACTACCCAAAAATCCAGCTGTCATTCCTCTTTCTTTTTGTGTTTCATGAACTAAATTTCCAATTTTTATTGAAAGAACAACTACTTTATCTAATGATTGCAAATTTTTAGAAGAACTAAATGAATCTACTGCTAGTTTTGCTGCTAATAATATAACAACAATAAGCGGTATTAACATTATTAAAATCAATTTTTGTTTTATTGATAATCTTGAAAGCATAACATCTCCGTATCTTTATTTTTTGTAATGATACCAAAATTATATTTTATTAGTAATGATTGTAATCAATGAAAATAAGATATCTATATATAAAATAATTTTTTAATAATTAAATTTTTTTATTATTAATTATTAATCTTGTTTTTTCTATATTCAATCCAGCTTTTGAACTTGCGTCCTCTAAACTTTCTTTATTTTCTAAAAGTCTTAATAAAACTTCGATTTTTTTGTTTGTTTTTATATGTGTAATTGACATATGATTTCCTTTTTTTATTCTTCATTTTAATGAAGTTATTAAAAAAGATAAAAATGAGCTTGTTGTCTAGATGAGTAATATTAACGCTGTGGGTAATCAATAAAAGGCAAATAACAGATGAAACTCGATTCATCTTTAGTGCCTACAGTCTAACAGAATAAAAAAATAAAAGCAAGGGTTATAGTATATTTAAGTACAATTCTTTCCAAATTAAAAAATATAAAGAAAATAAAATATGAAAATAGACAATAGTTTTATCCAGTTAATTTCACATAAAGATACACTAAATAAAGAACAATTTAAAATTCTAGGTTTAGATTATCCAGCTGTTGAGAACTGGAAAAATCAGGCTTTAGATAAAGAAGTTTCAAAAAATGATATGAATTTACTTATGCTTTTAAAAGGTGATTTAGCACTAAAAGCACAAGAGCAAATAATAAAAAATTATCACATGGTTTTAGAGTTTAATAATATAAAAGCAAAATCAGTTTATGAGCTTCCAAAAGAGCAAATAAGTGAAAATAAAGTTGAAATAAATGAAGATGATGAATATATTAGAATTTATTGTGATGGTGCATGTTCAGGAAACCCTGGAAATGCTGGAAGTGGATTAGCTATTTATTCAAACAAGAAAAATCCTGTTTTACTTCATGGAGCTTATGAAGAAGAAGGAACAAATAATATCGCTGAATTAAATGCTCTTCATCAAGCTTTAGTAATTGCAAAACAAACAAGTAGTGAAAATATTATCTCTATTTTTTCAGATTCAAAATATGCAATTGATTGTATTACAGTTTGGGCATTTGGTTGGAAAGCAAATGGTTGGAGCAAAAAAGGTGGAGAGATTAAAAACCTTGAATTAATAAAAGAGGCTCATAATTTATTTTTAAAATTAAAAGATAAAATTGAAATAAAACATGTAAAAGGTCACGCAGGAGTTGAGGGAAATGAATTAGCTGATAGAATGGCTGTTTATACAATAAAAGCAAAAAATAAGAATTTTGAATTTTATTCTTATAATAAAATAGAAGAAGTTTTAGGAATGAAATCTTATTAAAGATTGATTTGAGTGCCTTTTAGGTATTATATGAGTATAAGAAGAAAGAACAAGGAACAATAATGATTGAAAAAAAAGGTTCAATACTAACAGTTAGAGAAGACATCAAAGTTTTTGATTGCACAATCAGAGATGGTGGATTAGTAAATAATTACCATTTTAATGATGCTTTTGTGAAAGCACATTATGAAGCTTGTTTAGCTGCTGGTGTTGATTATATGGAAATCGGGAAAAATGTATCTCCAACAATTATGAGTGAAGATGAATATGGTCCTTGGAATTTCTGTAAAGAAGAAGATATTAGAAGAATTGTTGGTGAAAATAAAACAAATATGAAAATTGCTGTTATGAGCGATATTGGAAGATGTTTAAAAGATGAACTTAGACCAAAATCTGAAAGTGTTGTTGATATGATTAGAATTGCAACATATATTCATCAACTTCCAGCTGCAATTGAACTAATTGAAGATGCTCATGCAAAAGGTTATGAAACAACTGTAAATATTATGGCTATTTCAAAATCATTTGATGATGAACTTGATGAAGTTTTAGCACAATTAGCAAAAACGCCCGTTGATGTTATTTATATAGCTGATAGTTTTGGTTCTTTTTATCCTGAACAAATCAAAAAATTAACAGAAAAATATTTAAAAGTTGCTGTTGATTCT
>JAIELU010000004.1 GCA_019752775.1 Campylobacterales bacterium
TATCTATGGTTTTAGATGAGATTGGATTTTTTGAATGGGCAGCTTTGAAAATGGCAAAGTTTTCAAATGGAAATGGAATTAAGATGTTTATCTATTCTATTTTACTTGGGGCTTTTGTTTCAGCACTTTTTGCAAATGATGGAGCAGCTTTGATTTTAACTCCAATCTTACTTGCAAAAATGAGAATTTTAAAACTAAATACAAAAACAATAGTTGCCTTTTTACTGGCAGGTGGATTTATAAGTGATAGTGCATCGCTACCTTTTGTATTTTCAAATCTTACAAATATAGTAACGGCCAACTATTTTAGCATTGGTTTTGTGGAATATTTTTTAAACATGATTATTCCATTTATTGTAAGTGTACTTGCTTCGATTGTTATTTTGTGGTTACTTTTACGAAAAGACATACCACAAACTGTTGATATAAGTCTCTTAAAAGAGCCAAAAAGTGTAATCAAAAATATGAAACTATTTTACTTTTCTTGGTTTTTCTTAGGCTTTTTGCTATGTGCATATTTTATTGGTGATGCTTATGATTTACCAATTTCTATTTTTGCTTTAGGTGGAGCAATTATTTTTTTAATCATTGCCTCACTTTCAAAAACTGTAAAAGCAAAACAGATAATAAAAGATGCTCCTTGGCAAGTTGTTTGGTTTAGTATTGGACTTTATATTGTGGTTTATGGACTTAAAAATGCTGGTTTAACAGATTATTTAACAATTATTTTAAAAGATTTAGCTTTAAGAGGTGACACAATTGCAATTATTGGAACTGGATTTATTGCAGCATTTTTAAGTGCTATTATGAACAATATGCCAACGGTTATGATTATGGATATTGCCCTTCATGATATACCAAATCAAGCTTTAGCTTATGCAAATATTATAGGGTGTAATTTAGGTCCTAAAATGACACCATTTGGTAGCCTTGCAACACTTCTTTGGCTTCATGTTTTAGCAAAAAAAGGTGTGAAAATTGGATTTTGGGAATATAGTAAATTTGGGATTATTATCACGCCACCGGTTTTACTATTAGTGCTTTTAGCGGTATAAAATAAAAAATCAATTTAATAAAAAGGATAAAAAATGAGTAATTTAACAAAAAGAGTTTTAATCTTATGTACGGGAAATTCTTGCAGAAGTATTATCGCTGAAGCACTTATAAATGCTAAATTAGAAGGAATTAGTGCAGATTCTAGTGGAGTAAAAGCAAGTGGAAGAGTAAATCCAAATGCAAAAAAACTCCTAGAAGAAAAAGGAATTTGGAAAGAAGAATACCACTCAAAAACACTTGATACTGTAATAAACAATGATTATGATTTAATTGTAACTGTTTGTGATCATGCAAATGAGACTTGTCCTATGTTTCCAAAACCAGTAGCAAAAATTCATGTTGGATTCGAAGATCCAGATGGAAAAGGTTTTGAAGCATTTGAAGCAACATACAAAGAAATAGAAAAAGTTTTACTTCCAAAAGTTGTTGAGGCTTTAAAATAGATGTTTGAGTGGTGGAATAATTTAAGTGCTATCTTGGTATTTGATATATTAGGACTTGTAAAAGGTACTAAACTTGGTGATGCGGTTCATTTTTTTGTTTTTGATACAATTAAAATATTTATTCTTTTAATAGTTATTGTATATTTAATTACATTTTTAAGAAGTTATTTTCCCCTTGAAAAAGTAAGAGTGTATTTAAGTGGAAAAAATAAGATTGTGGGACATATCTTAGCTTCAATCTTTGGGATTATAACTCCTTTTTGTTCTTGTAGTGCAATACCACTTTTTTTAGGATTTTTACAAGCAAGAATTCCTTTGGGAGTTGCATTTAGTTATTTAGTTTCAGCACCACTTAGTGACCCTGTGGTATTTGCTCTTTTAATTTCAATGTTTAGCTGGAAAATAGCTGTACTTTATGTTGCTTTGGAGTAATAATTTCTATCGTTGTGGGACTTATAATTGGGGCTATGAATATGGAAAAAGAGGTTTTAATTGAGGTAAAACCTCTTGATAATATAAGTTACACAGAAGATGGAACTCTGTTTAAATATAGAATAAAAGAATCGTGGGATTATTCCGTAGATATTTTTAAAAAAATATATCTTTATATAATCATTGGAGTGGGAGTTGGTGCATTTATTCATGGATTTATCCCAGAAGATTTTATTACTAAATATGCAGGTGGAGATATTTGGTATGCGCCAATAGTTGCTGTTTTAGCAGGGATTCCTATGTATTCAAATGAATTGGGAATTTTACCGATTATAGAAGTTTTAACACAAAAAGGTGTTTTAATAGGAACTGCACTTTCATTTATGATGGCGATAGTTGCTCTTAGTTTACCAGAAGCTATGATTTTAAAAAGAATAATTTCAATAAAATTAATAGGAATATTTTTTGGTGTAGTAGGTGTTGCTATACTTTTAACAGGTTATACTTTAAATTATTTAGTAGGATAAAATATGAAAATAGAAATATTAGGAACAGGTTGTTCAAAGTGTAAAACGCTTGAAGAAGTTACAAAACAAGCTGTAGCGAAAATTGGTGGTTTTCACGAAATAAAAAAAGTTGAAGATATAGTTGAAATCATGAATTATGGTGTTATGAGTACACCAGCACTTGTTGTTGATGGAACAGTAAAAAGTAGTGGAAAAGTTCTTAGTGTTGATGAGGTTATAAAATTAATACAAGGGTAATTTATTGTTCATAAAGAATCAATGAGTTATTAATAACTCATTGACCCTGCATTTAAAAGACCTATACAAATAGATAAAAATGCCATTATAATTCCAACTGGAACAACACCTTGAGAAATTTTTGATTCAAGGGAATATTTACCACTAATTCTTGTAACAATAAGAGCAAAAATTAGTTGAATAAGTATTGCAATAACTCCCCAAATAATAAAATCAGTATAAGAAATAGAGTTTACTAATGCACTATATAGTGGAATTGAAACTCCAATAATTGCTCCTCCAAATCCTAAAGCAGCAGCTATATTATTATCTTCAAAAATAAGTTTATAATCATCATAAGGTGTAACAAGAGCATATAAGTAAAGAAAAACAACTACTAAAGCTAAAGCTGTTAAAAAGAAGCTTATGAATCCTATATATAATGCTATTTCCATTTTTGTCCTTTTTTCTTTTTATAATAGCCAAAAGTAGCTATATGACTTATTATGCTAAAATATTTTATAAAAAAATAGGAGTTTTGATGCCAAAGTGTCCCCTTTGTCAAAATAGTTCAACACCATTTTATAAAGATGAATTTTATGAATGTATTTGTTGTAAAGGTATATTTAGACCAAAAGAAAAACTACTTGATAATGAAAAAGAAAAACAAAGATATGAAAGCCA
>JAIELU010000202.1 GCA_019752775.1 Campylobacterales bacterium
TTCCTTTTTTATCTTTTTAATTATTGATTATCTTTTGAAAAATTTAAAATTATCATCCCATAAAATTTACCATCTTTATAAAATTCAGCTCTAAATTTTGTTTTATTATTATCAATTGAATAATTTTCTTGTATATCACTCTTTTTAATCAAAATATTATCTTCACTATCCAACCCATCTTTACTAAAACCAATTATATTAACTCTAAAATCGCTTTTTGCTATTTTGAAATCATTTTTAATATCTATTTGGCTAGCAAAAGAAGTTTCTATTTCTTTATTATCAACAATAATTTTTACTTTATTTTTTGTTGTTGCAAGATCAAAAACTTGAGGATATAAATCAGATATTTTTATATTTCCAATATAAACTTCATATTTATTATCGTTATATTTAACTTTTGCTAAAGTGTGTGTAAAATCAAATTTATTATCTTCTTTTTTAAGAGGAACAAATCTTATATTATTTTTAATATCACTTAATTCTAAAGTAATGTTGTCATTAATCTTTACTTTTCCAAAATCAAAAATTCTACTTTCTATTTCTTTATAGTTATTTATATCAAAATCTCTTTCAAATTTTATATCCATAATTTTCATAAACTCTTCAATAGATTTTAATTGATAAATTACTTTATATGTTAATTCAGTGATATTTTTACTTGTTTCTATGGCTAAAGCTGGTTTATTATTTGTAACTGCAAAATAAGTAAGAGATAATTGCATTTGCTCATCTTTAAATTTTGTTTGAGTATTTTTAACACCAAAAGAGTGATAATTTTGGAATAAATTATCTTCATTTAATATATTTGTAACTTTAGTTGCAATTTCATCTAAATTCCCAAACTTCTCAAGTCCATTCATTTTTTCTTGGTCAATAATAGTAGCTTGTCCCCAAGCATTTGGATTAAAAATAGCATTTTCATATTTATTTCTATAAAAACCATGTCCATCATGTAAATTTAATATCAAATCTACTTTTTTATCTAAAATAATATCTTTTACTTTATTTATAGTTATAAAATCATTATCAGTTTCATCAATAGAGCTAAATTTTCGATTCATATCTCCATAAATCCCTCTACTATTTGCCATAATACTATCAACATTTATATTTGGAATAATCCATAAATTACCAGATTTAATTTTGTAATATTTTTCTAAAATAGCAGGTGCAAAATATCCACCTGGTTCATCACCATGAATTCCACCTATAACTAAAAGTGTATGTTGATTTGGGTTTGTCTCTTTTTTAAATAAGTCAAAAGGTGTATTTGCAGCAAAAAGCTGTATAAATAAAATAAAATAAACTATTATACTCTTCATAATTCTCCTAAAATGAAATTATTTTTTTAAAATAAAATGGTCGCAATCATAACACATAGCTATTTAGAATTGCGTTAAAATAATAAATAGAATATTTTGGTTTTATTATTTAATTTTAATAGGAAGAAAACTCAAAAAACTCAAGGCTTCAGGAAGTGAAAATAAAGCATTTTGTATATCATTTTGTTTTGCATCAATTAAGTAATTTTTAGATGTTTCAAAATTTACTTTTTTTAAATTATTTTTTATAAAAACTGTTTGTTCTAGATTGCAGTTATCAAAAAGTGCCTTTTCTAAATTACACTCCTCAAACCCACAATCTTGAATTAAAGAGTCAACAAACTTCATTTGTCGTAAATCCATAAGATGAAAAGAGTTTTGAGAAATATTACAAGATTCGAATCTCACCTCAAAAGGCTCTTCGCAGTTACTCCATGAAATACCAATAAGCTTGCAATTTTCAAAAGTAACATCATTAAAAACACAGTTTTTTAGTACAAATAAAGATAAATCACAATTTACAAATTTACACTCTGTAAACTTGCAAGATGAAAAAATACTTTTAGAAAAATCACATTTTATAAAAGTACAATCATCAAAATAAATAGTATCTAAGTTTTTATCTTTGTATTCAATAAACTCTTCTTCCCAATAATCATTTGTTTTAAACATAGTGCTCTTTTTTTTGGTTTTATTATAATTACAATCTCTTCTCAAAAAACAAAATTAATCTACTAATTCTTCAAAATCTTCTTTAGATGAGCCACAATCAGGACATTCCCAATCTTCTGGAATATCTTTAAAGGCAGTTCCTGGTTTGATTCCAGCATCAGGATCACCAAGTTTTGGTACATATATATAACCACGAACTGTACAAATATAATCATTCATAATAACTCCTTTGTAAGAGTTTTCCATGTTCCTGCATTGTGAACATTTTTAAATCCATTTGCCATTAAAGTATGCTTTGCCATTGCACTTCTACCTCCACTAGCACAACAAAGAATTATAGGCTTAGTATTATCTAACTCCTTCATTCTATCTTTAAGTGAATCTAATGGTATATTAATACTTCCATCTTTATGGGCAAATGCAAACTCAACTTTAGTTCTAACATCAACAATTTGTCCACCTTGCTTCATTAAAGTTGGAACAAGTTTTAATACCTTATGTTGAATATATTTTTTATAGGCTATATAAGCCACTAATACTATAAATACATAAATTATATTGTCATTCATAATTTTCCTTTATTCTAATTCATCTTTGTAAACTATAGAATTATACTCTTTTGAATAAATAAGTTCACCTGAATATAACTGTTTTACATACTCTTCAAACCATGAAGAAAAACTTTGTGATACGATTTCTCTCTCAGCAGACTCATACCATAAAGTAATAACTTGCCCTTTTATACCACTTGCAGTTGGGCTTAAATCAAGACAATAATGATCTCCACAACCATCACTTGTAAATGGTATCCAATTTATATTCCACCAATCATTTTTAACTCCAGCATCAGGAGTGGAAACTTTGCCTTGAATTTTAGTTTCCAATAAGTTTTTCCAAGTGTTAAACTCTTCAATTATACGGTACGTTGATAAAAACTCTTGAGAATCAAAAAGCCAAGCAGTTTCACCTTTTTGACCATTATGTATTTTTAATACACTAATAAAATCATCTGGCAAATCAATACCAAGAGTAGTTGTAAGTTCTTCTATTTCATCATCTGTAGCAGGTGGATTTAAATCTAATAAACCATCACTATAATTAAGACTAAGCCATTGTTTAAACTTGTCAAATTCTTTTTTCATTTAAATCCTTTAAATATTTTCGTATTCTAATGGAATTTGACTTAACTGCAATTAAGTGCGTCATCAAAATTAGCTAGAGTAACAACCTCACCTGCAATCATGCTATCAATATGAATATCGCCAATCCTAATTCTTACAAGTCTTAATGTGGCGAAACCAACAGCAGCCGTCATTTTTCTTATCTGTCGGTTTTTCCCCTC
>JAIELU010000153.1 GCA_019752775.1 Campylobacterales bacterium
TATTTTCAAGCTTACCCATGTTACACATAAAATATATTAGACAATTTGACTAGATAAAAATTGTTCACATAAAAATTTTGATTGCCTGTTATAGTTCAAGATATTTCAAAAAATTAAATGTAATTGAAAATAATTTAAATGGGATTTTCAATCTTTGTTCAAATGAACATCCTACAAAAAAAGAAATTTATAGTTTTAATTCTAAAAAGTATAATTTTGATATTCCGATATTTTTGGATAATAATTTCTTTTTAGATAGAAAGATTGATGGTTCAAAGATAGAAAAGTTAGGTTTTAAATATAAATATAATGATGTATTTAGTTTTTAATTATTTAAACCTTTTTTACCAAAAGCTATATAAATTAATGTTAAAATCTAAAATAAATATAATAATAAATTAAAAAAGGAATAACTATGGCAGTTAAAGAACATCAATTTGATATTTCAGCAAAACTTGATATGCAAGAGGTTAAAAATTCAGTAATTCAAGCTCAAAAAGAGATTGATACTAGATATGATTTTAAAGGTATTTCAAAAGAATTAGATTTAAATGTTGGAGCTAAAACTTTAACACTAATTAGTACAAGCGACAATAAAATAGATGCAATGAGAGATATATTAATTTCAAAAATGAATAAAAGAGGTATTTCTATAAATTCTCTTGAAGAGCTAAAAAAAGAAGATTCAAGTGGTGGAAATAGAAAATATTCATATAAAATTATTGATAGTATTGAAAAAGATGAAGCAAAAAGAATTCAAACTGAAATAAAAAATCTTAAATTAAAAGTTTCAGCTGTTAATCAAGGTGATGAAATAAGAGTTACTGGAAAAAATATTGATGATTTACAGACTATTATGAAACATTTAAAATCACTTGATTTTAAGGCTCCTTTAGTTTTTGATAACTTTAGATAAACATACACACTTAGTAAACAAAATTAGCTTATAATAAAAAACAATTTATTAGGATTTTATATGAAAGTTTTGTTACTAGAAGATGATGTTGCATTAAGTGATTTGTTAAATGAACATCTTGAAGATAAAGGTTTTGAAGTAACATTGTGTACTAATGGACAAGTTGCTTTAGAAGCTTTAATTGAGCAAAAGTTCGATATTGCATTATTAGATATTAATACTCCACAAATTAGTGGAATAGAGGTTTTAAAGACTATTAGAAAAGAATACAAAAACAATACTCCAGTTATTATTTTGACAGCTTATCAAGATACAAAACACTTAAAAGAATCATTTGAAAATGGTGTTGATGATTATATTAAAAAGCCTTTTGATTTAGAAGAATTGGATCAAAGGATTTTAAAACTTTGTAGACAGTTTTTTATTAATCAAGATCAAAAGATAGAAATTGATAAAGACTTATTTTTTGAACCAGAATCATGTAAAATTTTTAGAGATAATATTATTATAAATCTTGCTTTAAAAGAAAGAGATATTTTAAAATATTTTTGTACACATAAAAATAGAGTAATTTCAAGTGATGAATTATTACAAAATATTTGGGCTTATGATGATATGCCAACAGATGCTACTATTCGAGTTTATATAAAAAATCTTAGGGAAATTATTGGTAAAGAAAAAATTACAACTATTCGTTCAGTAGGATATAGATTTGAATAATGATGAAAAAAGAGCTTTAAGAAATTTTTTATTTATTTATGTTAGTTCAACAATTTTTCTTGTGAGTGTCATATTATATATTTATTATCAAAATGAATTAAAAATGGCACATGATTCTTGTAATATGGAACTTAAAAATGCTTCTATGCAGATTAAGGCAGATATTTTAGATAAATATATGAAAAAGAAAGATTTTATTCCTCAAAAATTAGCAAAAGAAAATATTAAATATGCACTTTTAGATAAAGATAAAAATATTATTTTTTCATATTTAGATGAAAGATTTCAAGTTGATTATTCAAGAAATATTTATGAAAATAGTTTTTATAACTATTTTATAACTACTCTTGATGAAGAGAATATTCCTATAAAATATATAATTATGGAAAGTTGCCAAGTAGTTAGTGATAAAAATAATATTAAAATATTAATACTTATAAAACTGATTATTAGTTCAATATTCATTGCTTGTGTTGGTTATTTATTGTCAAAAATTTTATTAAATCCAGCAAGAAAAAGAGTTGAATCAATGGATAAATTTATAAAAGATTCAGCCCATGAATTAAATACACCAATTACAGTTTTAATGACTTCTGTTTCTATGTTAAAAAATGGAAAAAATCCAGAAAAAATGATGAAATATATTTTAAGTAGTTCTAAACAGATTTCTCAAATATATAATGATATTCATTTTTCTGCTTTTAATGAGATAAATGAAGATGTTTTTGAAGAGTTTGATTTAAAAGATTTAGTTGCAGAGAGTACGGATTATTTTAACGATATTTCTATTACAAAAAATATTCAGATAAATTCAAATCTTTTTAGTTGTTTTATAAAAATGGATAAAACAAAAACACAAAAATTAGTTAATAATTTAATTTCAAATGCAATTAAATATAGTTATAAAGATTCTATCATTGAAGTTACTTTGAAAAACAATATTTTAACCGTAAAAGATTTTGGAAGAGGAATAAGTAAAGATGAAGAAAAAGAGATTTTTAAAAGATATAAAAGAGGAAATAATAATGAAGGTGGTTTTGGAATAGGTTTAGATATTGTAAAAAGAATTTGTAATGAATATAATTTACTTCTAGATTTACAATCTAAAATAGATGAAGAGACCATCTTTAGTATTGATTTTTCCTCAATTGTAAATAAAAAGTAAATTGAATTATTTTTTTGTTAGAATACGAAAAAATTTTAAAGATTAAAAATGATAAATGTAATTGAAAATTTAGAAATAAGTGAATTAAAAGATACAAAATTTATTCATCCAATAAAAGTGACATTTAATCAAAATGGAAAAAATAAAACTTGGGAAGCTGTAAGAAGCCATAATAGTGTGGCAATTCTTTTATATCATGTTGAAAAAAAAGCTTTTTTACTTGTAAAACAGTTTCGAGTTCCTGTTTTTTTAAATGATAATTCTAAAACATTTACTTATGAATTATGTGCTGGATTAGTTGATAAAGATAAATCTTTGGAAGAAATTGTTCAAGAAGAAATAGATGAAGAGTGTGGTTACCATGTTGAATTAAATAACATTTCAAAAATAACTTCATTTCATACAAATGTTGGGATAAGTGGGGCTTGTCAATATTTATATTTCGCTAAAATTGATGAGTCTATGAAGATTCATAATGGTGGTGGAGTTAATGATGAAGAAATTGAACTTTCATT
>JAIELU010000177.1 GCA_019752775.1 Campylobacterales bacterium
GGGGTGCTTGAATTAATCAATAAGGCATTTGTTGCAGTGGTTGTTTGTAAACCATAATATAAAAATGTATTAAATCCAACAATTCCTAGTGCTGAAAATATTATGATTAAAAAATACTCTTTTTTAAAAACTTTTTGAATATTTTTATAATGAAATAAAAGATAAGGCAATAATAAAATCAAAACAAAAAACCATCTAAAAAAAGATAATTGCATGGGTTCAATACTATTTGATACCAATCTTGCAAAAATAAAATTTCCAGACCAAAAAAGTACAGCTAAAACTAAAAATATATAATATTTCATAAATTACTTTTTTTCCTATTAAATTTTATTGCTCATTTTTTAAAAAACAATTATATTCAAATTGTGTATAATCCAAATAAAAAAGGCCTAATTTGATAAGACTTGGTTCAAATTCTCCAACAAGAGCGTTAATCTTAAAAACTTTTGGTATTGATTTTATTCAAAATGGTGGAACTTTTGATGAAGATTCTATAACTACCACTAATCCAAAATCTTTTTGTTATGAAGCTACTATGGGAAAATTTAATGAATTATATAAAATATATGGGGTTGATGATATACCCTTATTAGTTGCTGATTCTGTTGTAACATGTGAAGGGAAACTATTAAGAAAAGCAAAAGATTTAGCTGATGCAAAAGCTATGCTTGAACTTCAAAGTGAAAATTTAACATCTGTTATAACTTGTATGATTTATAAATCCAAAGAAAAAGAACTAATTGATATTTCAATTACAACTTATGAATTTGAACAATTTGATAAAATACATATAAAAGAATATTTAGAATCAGGTGAATGTTTTGGAAAAGCTGGAGCCATTATGGTTGAAGGATTTTGTAAACCCTATATAAAAAAAGTTATTGGATATGAAAGTTGTGCAATGGGATTGTGTGTAGAAAAACTAAAACCTTATCTTTAGAGGAAAACCTCTAAAGACCTAAATATTTTAGTTAAACTCAGGCTTTGCAGTATCTATTGTAGATTCTGGAAGTTGAGGGTAAGAAATAACTGGTTTTACACCTTTTAATGTTTTTAAGAATGTTACAATTTGAGCTGCATCTGAATCAGAAATTTCAATTCCTAATTGAACAGAACCCATCTCTTTTACAGCTTCAGTTAATGACCAAATTTGTCCATTATGGAAATATGGTGCTGTTTCTGTAATATTTCTTAGAGTTGGAGTTTTAACCATCCCTTTATCATCACCTTTAAAATCTCCAACATTTGTAAATTTATATTTAGAAGCTACTTCAAATGCTTGCATTGTTCCACCTAATGCAATTCCCGTATGACAAGAAGTACAACCTTTATCTATAAATAAAGTTAAACCTTTTTTCTCTTCATCATTTAATGCTTTATCTTTACCATTTAAGAAATCATCAAATTTTGATGGAGTAACTAGTGTTTTTTCAAAAGTGGCTATAGTTGCAGTAATTGTTGCAAAATCAACTTTTACATCTTTTCCATAAGCTTTTTTAAATTCATTTACATATTCAGGAATAGAATTTATTCTTTGTTCAACAAGAGATGCAGGTGCTGCCATTTCAGGACCAGCTTGAACAGGACCTTGTGCTTGGTCAGCTAAATGAGGACTTCTACCATCCCAAAATTGTGCCTTAAAAAATACAGAGTTATAAACTGTCGGAGAGTTTAAGTGATGAGGATTTGGAGTCCATCCATGTCCAATTGCAGCTGGAATTCCATCTGCTCCACCTAAACCTATATTATGACAAGTATTACAAGAAATAAGTCCACTTTTTGAAAGTCTTGGGTCAAAATATAATTTTTTACCAAGTTCAACTTTTTCTTTAGTAATTGGATCTTTTTTATCGTCAATTAATTTCATTAATTCAACTTTTGAAGCAGGGATTGCCTCAAGACCACTTTGTTTTGCTTTTGTTAATAATGAGCTATTTGCAAATAAAGTACTTGCACCTAATATACATACAGCTAATGTTATTTTTTTCATAACTTCTCCTTTAAATATAATTTTAATTCTAGGATAATTATTATTAATTGAAAATTAATTTTATAAAAAATTTCAATATTTAACATAAGTTTTTATTATAATATAAGATAAAAAATATCCTATTTATAGTATTTGTATAGTTTTAATAAGATATTTTTTGTCTTGTTTTATATAAGATTTTATAAAGATTATTTAAAAAGATTTTTAATTACAGTAATCATCCCTTGATGAATATTGTAAATTGAAAGGGGAAAATCAAGACTATCTTCATCAACTAAATTGACTTTATTAGAAGATAAATAAACTCCTAATTTTTCTAAATCTATTATTTGATACTTTACATTTTTATAACCAGTTCTAATTAATTTATTTTGCTCATTACTTTGTTGTATTATAAATGCTAGTGTTTTTAAACAAACCAAATCACTCCATCTATAAAAGAGTAAACTATCTATTGAAGTTACTATTTCTCCCTCAGGAGTAAATAATAAATTTTGCTTTTTTAAAGGAAGTAATACTGATAAAGTTGCTTCACAAAAAGGTAATATTTTTTCTTTCCAGAAATCAGCTTCATCACTTTTTTTTAGTTTATCATCTATATTTTGTAATATCTCTTCTAATGAAGAGTTTTGTAATAAATCACCTAAGTTATCATTCATTATTTAACCTTTAATACAAGCTGTTCAGGTAATAAACCTAAACTTTCTTCCACTTGTTTTGTATCGCCATGTTCTATAAAATTATCTTCATATTCAAAAGTTATTACTTGAACATTATGGATTTTTTCATCATTTAAAACTTCTAAAATTGCACTTGCAACTCCACCTTGTTTTTGAGAATCACTAAATACATACCAATTTTCATATTTTTTTGACAATTCAATTAACATATCTTTATCTATTGGTTTTACAAATCTTAAATCTAAAATAGCAATATCTTCCTCATGTAAAACTTCCGTATCAATAGCACGACTTACTCCTGCTCCATATCCAATAAAAAGTTTATTGGAACTTCCTTCTTTTAAGAGTTCAGCTTTTCCTAAAGTAAATGGTGTTGGGTTATAAACTAACTTTTTAAACGCGCCTCTTGGGTATCTAATAGCACTAGGGCTTGTTAAAGTATATGCAAATTCTAAACCCTGAATAAGAGTTTCATTATCTCTTGGAGCAAATAAAATCATATTTGGTATAAATCTTAAATATGAAATATCAAAAACTCCTTGATGTGTTTCTCCATCATTTCACACAGTTCCAGCTCTATCCATTGCAAAAACAACAGGTA
>JAIELU010000265.1 GCA_019752775.1 Campylobacterales bacterium
TATTTCTCGAATTATTTTTTTTACTATTTTATACACATTTTCTACTGATTTTATAGAAACTTGTTCTTTTTTAGAGTGAGGAAAGTTTATTGTAGGTCCGATTGAAGCTACTTTTATAAAAGGATATTTATCTTTGAAAATTGCACATTCAAGTCCTGCGTGAATTGCTTCAAGTGAAGCATTTGGATTAAACTTTTTATAAATTTCTAAAACTTTTGATGTAAATTCGTTAATATCAGGTTTCCATGCTGGATATTTTCCATTTGTTGTTACTTCAAAATTATAATCTTTTAACATTTGAATAGTTTCATTTTTTAGATTTTTCAAATCTTCATTATCCATAGAACGGCCACTTAGTTCTATTTTTATTTCATCTATTCCTGTTTTTATGATTGCTAGGTTTATAGAAGTTTGAACTACATTTAACTCTTCATTCATAGCTCGAACACCATTTTGAAAATTATAAATAAAATTGATAATCTTATCATCATAGATATTTAAGTGTTCAGATTTTGCTGCTACCTTTTCTATTTTCATATTTTCATGACTTGCTATTGGTGTTATTGCACTTGCGATTATAGCTTTTACATTTACTGGAATTGAGTTGATTCTTTCTCCTCCATTTATATCAAGAAGTTTTCCCCCACACTCTTTTATAGTTTTTGCTATAAGTTTTATACCATTTGGAATATTTTTATCAATATCAACACCACTGTGTCCCCCTTGAAGTTTTCCTATTGTTATTTCGTATAAATCTAGATTATCTGTGTTTGGAACAATTTTTTTATTTGAATTTGTTCCAAAAATATCAACTCCACCTGCACAACCAATGCAAATTTCGCCTTCTTCTTCACTATCAAGATTTAACATATATGAAGCATTTAACGGTAAGGCTAAATTATTTGCTCCAATTAATCCAATTTCTTCATCACTTGTAAATAAAAATTCGCCATCATACCCCTCAGACATCAGAGCAATCATATATGAACAACCAATTCCATTATCACTTCCTAAAGTTGAATTTTCAGCACTTAGAATATCTCCATTTTTAACAATTTTAGGAACACAATTATCACTTAAACAAACAATATCATAGTGAGATTGAAAAGCTAGTTTTACAGTTGAATTTTCTTTTTTACATAAAATATTATTTGTTTCATCAACTAAACATAAATAACCAAACTCTTTTGATACTTCTTTCATGTGGTTTATAAATGGTTGGTGAGTTCCTGAACATCTTGGTATTGCAGTTATTGTTTTAAAAATTTCTATTATATTATTACTCATTAAAATCCTTTAATTTTTTGTATTATAGCAAAGATAAGGTTTTAAGTAAAAAAGAGAAAGAGGAACTAAATAAATTAGTTCCTCAAATTTTATAGAGTTTCTTTTAGATTTCTATTTCTAAAAGCTAATGCTATTGTTACTATAACAATAGTTAATACATAATAAACCCATGCAGGAATTGGAACAGGGTCTCCTGTCGCATACGAGTGCATTCCTGATAGATAGAAGTTTACTCCAAAGTAAGTCATTAATATTGAAGAAAATGCTAATAACGAAGCCGTTGCAAATGCAAAAGGTGTTGATAATGGTTTAATAAATCTTAAGTGTACAACGATTGCATAAACTACAATTGATACATAAGCCCAAGTTTCTTTTGGATCCCAACCCCAATATCTTCCCCATGATTCATTTGCCCAAACTCCACCAAGGAAATTTCCAATTGTAATTGCTGATAATCCAATAATTAAAGCAATTTCATTTATTGCAGTTATTGTTTTAATTGTTTCATCAATATGAGGTCTATTTTTTCTAAAAATAAACATAATTAAAGTCATAAATCCTAAAATTGCTGCAAGTCCAAAGAATCCATAAGATGCTGTTAGAATTGAAACATGGATTGTTAACCAATATGATTTTAAAACAGGAACAAGATTTGTAATTTGTGGGTCAATTCCTGTTAAATGAGCTGTAAACATAAAAATACCAGCAACAATAACAGCAGCACTTAAAGCAAGTAGTGATTTTCTAAAGAATATAACACCTGCAAATACTGCTGACCATGATATATATAATAATGATTCATAGGTATCTGACCAAGGTGCATGACCTGAAATAATCCATCTAAATCCCATTCCAAATGTATGGATAGAAAATAATAGAGCTAATATGATAAAGAATATTGATGTCGTTTTTTTAGGCTGAACTTTTGGGTTGAATACCACATAAAATGCGACAATTAACATAACAATTCCCAATAACATATAAGCCATTGTAACTTTGAAGAAAATATCTAATTTATTGAATATAATTTCATTATTTATTTTACTTTCAGATGGAATAACACTACTTCCTGCTTTTTGCTCATAAATAGTTATCATAGATAAAAACTTATTAGCTTCTTCCCAGTTATTATCAACAATAGAGTTTATAAATCCTCTTGTCATTGATTCAACAGCTACTTGATTTTGGTTTTTGAAATTTTGCATTGCATCAAGTGGATTGTACCATTTGTTATTATCTTTGTAATCCGTTCCATCTTGAACTCTAGGGAAGATATTAAATAAACTTCCATTAAATACTGCATAAATGATATTTAATCTTTCATCTAATTGAATAATATCTTTTTCATAAGTTCCTCTGTCCATTGGTTTTACTTGAAGTGCAGCTTCCGCTTCTCCTGAAAGTAAATATTTCCCATCTTTAAATACTTCTGAAAATGCAATATATTTTTCATTTTCATCAATACCTAAGAATTTTTTTAATTTAGGAGTTTTAATTTTTATTACTTTTAAATCACTCCAAATATCAGGACGTGTAAGCATTCCTAAAACTAATTGATCTGAATTCATTCCAAATAAAGTAGCTTTTCCACTTAATTTTTGAATAATCTCCATATTAAGCGAAGATAATGGTTTCATTCTTCCACCACTACTTTGAGTCACTAGTTTCGCAAAATTTTCTGCTGTATATTTTGATTCATCTTTAAATTTATTTAAATATTCTAATATCTGATTAGTTTGAGCTAATTCATTTATATTCGATGAATTAGCCGTTTCTTCATTTGCCATAAGTGAATTTGTTGAAAATAAAAATGTACAGGCAATTGCAAATGAAGCTAAGTTTCTTGAACTAACAAATTTAGTTAATTTCCAAAATCTTGATTTTTTATCAAAGAAATTTAGTAATAAACCAAGTGTTAATAAAAAATATCCTAAATATGTAGGCCATTTTCCTGGGTCATTATTAACTG
>JAIELU010000233.1 GCA_019752775.1 Campylobacterales bacterium
CAAGTTTAGCTTTTGCTCAAGATACAACTTGCTACAAAAATAATGTAGAAAAACCTTCTTTAATTGAAGATGTTTCTTTAGATGGTGGTATTTGTAATGGTAAGTTTTCTTTAAATCAAATGAAAAATAATGGTTGGGATGTATTAGATATTAAAATTAATTCTTCACAAAATAAATTTAACTATACATATTATTTCACAAAAAATACAAACCCAAATCAAAAAGCTAATAATATTTTGCTAAAAACTTCAATAATAGAACCAGCAACAACTGCAACAAATAAAGAGTTCTCAATAAAACCAATGGGTTTAAAAATTACAAATATTGAAAATAATAAAAGTGTAATTCCTATGGGAAATCTAATTGTTGGTCAAACAGGTATAATTATTCATATATTTGACAATGACAAAAGATTAATAGTTTCAAATGCAAAAGTTATAAGTTCAGATTCAAATAGCTCTGTTGTTGAATTTTTTGGATTTGATGATTTAAAACAAAATGCAATTCCAACATCAAATAGAGTAGTTTCAAACAATGATATTTTGATTTTAAATTATATGTATAATTCGTCTTTATTAATAACTCCAACTTTAGATGCTTTTCAAAATGTACGAGATAACTTCAAATTAAATAACTTTGTTCACTCAGATATTTTTGCTGCTAAATTAAAAGTTGACCATATTCCATATCCTACAAAACAAGATATTCAAAAATTTGCAATTGAACAAAATCTTGGAACTATTTTTATGGTTATTGAAAATAAAGTTTTTATAATTGACACTAAAACATTTACAATTTTAGCAAGTTATGCAGTTAATTATGAAAATAATGCTGAAGTTAAAATGCCATTTTACACAAGAGTTGAAGAGATTGAAGATACAATTTTCCATTGGTCTTTTTTTGATTTCTTCTCAGGTAAAAAGAACTTAAGTTACAACGATTATTATAAAATGATTTTAGGAATTAACTAATGATTGACAAAAAACATTTAGATTATATTACTTCAGTTGTTGGTGAAGAAAATATAAAAAGTGATAAAGCTCATTTAATCGCTTTTTGTTATGATGCAACAAGAACTAGATTTGAACCTGATGCTGTTGTATTTCCAAGACATGAGCAAGATATTTCTGATATTTTAAAGTATTGTAATGAACATCAAATAATTATTGTTCCAAGAGGTGCTGGTTCTGGATTTACAGGTGGTGCATTACCTGCAAGTGGTGGAATTATTCTTTCACTTGAAAGACATATGAATAAACTACTTGAAATTGATATGGAAAATATGGTTGGTGTTGTACAGCCTGGACTTATAAATATGCAATTTCAAAAAGCAGTTGAAGAAGTTGGACTTTTTTATCCTCCAGATCCAGCAAGTGAAGAGTATTCAACTCTTGGTGGAAATGTAAGTGAAAATGCAGGTGGAATGAGAGCTGCAAAATACGGTATCACAAAAGATTATGTAATGGCATTAAGAGCAGTCCTTCCAAATGGTGATATTATAGTTGCAGGAAAAAGAACTATCAAAGATGTTGCAGGTTATAACACAGCTGGTATTTTAATAGCAAGTGAGGGAACATTAGCAATAATTACAGAAATCACTTTAAAACTTATTCCAAAACCAAAATTCAAACAAACTTATATGGGAGTTTTTCCAAGCGTTGATACTGCAATGACAGCTGTATTTAAATCACTTGCAGCTGGAGCAAATCCTGTTGCTATGGAGTTTTTAGATGCATTAGTAATTAAAGCTTTAAGACAAAAATTTCCACAAGTGTCTCTACCTGAACATGCTGGTGGAATTTTAGTAGGAGATGTTGATGCAAGTAGCGAAGCTGAAATTGATTCACAACTTCAAACTCTAAAAGAAGCATTTGAAGCATTTGGGGCAACAGATTTTATAATTGCAAAAGATGAAGAAGAGAGTAAAAAACTTTGGTTTGCGAGAAGAAATGCAAGTCCTGCAACAATGATTTACGGAACAAAAAAATTAAATGAAGATATTTCAGTTCCAAGAAGTAAATTGCCAGTTGCACTTGATGGAAGTTATAAAATCGGTGAAAAATACGGATTCAAAGTTCCTTGTTTTGGACATGCAGGAGATGGAAATATCCATGTTAATGTTATGGTAAAAGATAAAAATAATAAAAAAGAAATGGAAGATGGACACAAAGCGATTGAAGAAATTTTTCAATATGTAGTAGATTTAGGTGGAACTTTAAGCGGTGAGCATGGAATTGGAACATCAAAAGCACCATTTATGCATATTGCATTCACAGAAGCAGAAATGAACCTATTTAGAAATATTAAAAAAGCTTTTGATCCAAATAATATATTAAATCCATTTAAAATGGGTCTATAAATCCGAATGAATAGTTCAGATGGTGAAGATAGCTTTCTAAAAAAGACCTTAAGAAAAGTTGATTTATTTTTTAATGATGATACTACATATTATGCTGCATCTTTAAGCTTTTTTACCATTTTTTCTATTCTTCCTATTATTGCACTACTAATTGCAATAATCTCTTCTTTTTCAGAATTTAAGAATTATTTAGATATTTTTATAAATTATATTTTTAATTTGATAAACCCAACTCACTCTACAGAAATAATTGAAACTTTAAAAAACTATGTATCTAATTCAAGTAAATTAGGTTTTATTGGAATTATTTATATGTTATTTGTGTTTATTATGTTTATTAAAGATTATGAATATATAGTAAATAAAATTCATAAAGCAAAAAGAAAATCAATACAATTTTCTTTCATTTTTTATTCAATATTTATGGCTACACTTCCACTTCTTTTCGCTTTCATAAATATCATTATGTCATTTTATGAAAGTAACTTTTACAAAGAAATACTCTCATATACCTTTTCATGGATCATATTTTTTGCATTATTTAAATTAAGCGTTAATAAACATGTAGATTATAAAGCAGCATTAATTTCTTCATTTATAACTCTTACAGTTCTTTCAATAACAAAAAACCTATTTATTTATTATGTAATATATAACAAGACTTACACAACAATCTATGGCTCTTTATCAACCCTATTATTTACTTTTTTTTGGATTTATATTTCTTGGATAATATATCTATATGGAATAAAAATGTGTCATAAGTTAAATAGAAAAGTATAAATTAATACAGATATATACTAACTAGGTGGTGCTCACAATCGGAGTTGAACCGATAACCTCTTCCTTACCATGGAATTGCTCTACCATTGGAGCTATGCAAGCTTGAGGAAG
>JAIELU010000259.1 GCA_019752775.1 Campylobacterales bacterium
AAAAGCATTGATGTTAGATACAGGTGGTATTGATGAAACTGATGATGCAATATTTTCAAATGTAAAAAGAAAAGCTATTGAGACGGCAAAAGAGGCTGATATAATACTTTTTATGGTTGATGGTAAAAATATACCTGATGATAAGGATAAAGAATTATTTTATGAGCTTCAAAGATTAGGAAAAGAATTAGCCTTAGTTGTAAATAAGATTGATAATGATAAAGAATTAGAAAGACTTTGGGAGTTTTTTGAGTTTGGAATAGGTGAAGAAAATCTTTTTGGAGTTTCTGTTTCACACAATAGAGGAACTAAAAATCTATTTGACTGGATTTATCAACATCTCCCTGTTAATCTTGAAACAGTGGCTTTAGAAGAAGCTGAAGCTATCAAAAAAGAGAAAGAAGCTAACTTTGATTTTGATGATGAAGATTATTCAAGTGAAGATGATGATTTTGTACCTAATTTAGAAGATATACTTGTAGATGAAATTGAAGATAATAATATTAGAGTTGCAATCATTGGAAAAGTGAATGTAGGAAAATCTTCTATTTTAAATGCTATTGTTGGTATGGAAAGATCAGTGGTTTCTCCAGTTGCAGGTACTACAATCGACCCTGTTGATGAATCTTATGAATACCAAGGTAAAAATGTAACATTTGTTGATACAGCTGGTTTAAGAAGAAGAGGAAGTATTGAGGGAATTGAAAAATTCGCTTTAATGAGAACAAAAGAGATGTTAGAAAAAGCAAATATGGCTTTAGTTATCTTAGATGCATCAAAAGAACTTTCTGATTTAGATGAAAAAATTGCTGGACTTGTTGATGAATATGGACTTGCTACTATTATTGTTCTAAATAAATGGGACGAGAATATGGAAACTTTTGAAAAAATGCAAGAGGAAATTAGAAGAAGATTTAGATTTTTATCTTATGCTCCAATTATGGCAGTTTCTGCAAAAACGGGAAGAAGTATTGAAAGATTAAAAGATAAAATTATAGAAATTTTCAATAATTATACACAAAGAATTCCAACTTCAAAATTACATAGAGTAATAGAAGAAGCTGTAATGAGACACTCACTTCCAAGTCCAAATGGTGCATATTTAAGAATTTATTATACAACTCAATTTGATATAAAACCACCAAGAATTGCATTAGTTATGAATAAACCAAATCTTTTACACTTTACATATAAAAGATATTTAATTAATTATTTAAGAGATAATTTCAATTTTGAGGGAACACCAATCCATGTAATTGCTCGTGGAAAACATGATAAAATGGGTGATGAAGAATATTTAGAAAGAGATACTAAATAAACTTAACTTTTTAGGAGTTTCTTTGACTAGAGTAAAAAATGATATATTTGCAGGTCTGACAGCTGCTATTGTTGCTCTTCCTTTGGCCTTAGCTTTTGGAGTTGCCAGTGGAGCTGGAGCAATTGCTGGTTTATATGGTGCAATTATATTAGGGTTTTTTGCTGCTGCTTTTGGTGGAACTCCTACTCAAATTTCAGGACCAACAGGTCCTATGACAGTTATTGTAGCTGCTACAATAGCCACATTCCCAAATGATTTTTCTTCAGTTATGACCGTTGTTTTTTTGGCAGGAATCATGCAAATATCTTTTGGAATAGTTGGAATTGGAAAATGGATAAAATATATTCCTTATCCAGTAATTGCAGGTTTTATGTGTGGTATTGGTATTATTATAATAATTCTACAAATAAATCCTTTTTTAGGTGTTGAAGGTTATAGTTCAATTGTTTATACATTAACTCATCTTTTAGATACTATAAATAAACTAAATTATGAAGCAATTATTATTGCAACTATCACTTTATCAATAATGTTTTTAACTCCTAGAAAAATATCGAAAATCGTGCCTCCTGCATTAATTGCTTTAGTTTTTATGACTTATTTTTCAATTTTTATGGATTTCAAAATTACAACAATAGGAGCAATTCCTATGGGATTACCTGAATTTATTTTCCCAATTTCTTTTGACATTTTAAAATTAAGCACCATTTTAACCCTTGCAATTACTTTAGCTCTTTTAGGAACTATTGATTCATTGTTAACTTCAGTTGTTGCAGATTCTAAAACAAAAACAAAACATGATTCAAGAAAAGAGTTAATAGGTCAAGGTTTAGGAAATATGGTTTGTTCATTTTTTGGAGCAATTCCAGGAGCTGGAGCTACCATGAGAACAGTTATAAATATAAATAGTGGAGCAACTACAAAACTATCTGGAATAGTACATTCTATTACACTTTTGATAATTGTACTATTTTTAGCACCTCTTGCTTCAAAAATTCCACTTGCCGTTTTATCAGGAATTTTAATAAAAGTTGGTTTTGATATTTTAGATTATAAGTTTTTAAAAGTATTAAATAAAGTATCAAAACAAGATTTAATTATTATGTTAACTGTATTTTTACTTACAATATTTGTTGATTTAATTATGGCTGTTGGTGTTGGTATTACGATTTCTTCAATAATAGCTGTTTATCAAATTTCTAAAAATACTCAAATAAAAACAAGACGCTCAAGAGTATCTTTTGATATAGATATAGAAAACCATGATATTGAAATTATAAAAATAAATGGTTCTTTATTTTTCGGAACAGCATCGGCTTTGGATACTAGATTAGAAAAAGTAAAAAATAGTAAAAAGATAATAATAGATTGTTTAAATGTCTCTTTTTTAGATATTTCTGCAATTTTTACACTTGAAGAGATAATAGAAAAATTCAAAAGTAAAGATTTAGAAATAATATTAGTTTTAAAATATAGACATAAAAAAAAGATTTTAAATGTTGATACAACAAATTTATTCAAAAGGATTAAGATGTATTCAACTTTAGATGATGCAATAAATTATACTCAAAAATATGAATTGGTAACAAATGGCTAAAATATATCTTTTAAGTAATCAGAAATATCCAGATGTGGAAAATTTAGAAGTTTTTCAAATAGAATATATTAAATCAGATATTGATTTATCAAAATATGATGCATTGATTTTTACTTCAAAAAATGCTGTTTATTCTTTGGAAACATTTAATAAAGAATGGAAAAATAAAGATTGTTATGTAATAGCTCCTAAAACATCTCAAATAATAGAAGATTTAGGAGGAAAAGTTGTTTTTACAGGTATTACTTCACATGGAAA
>JAIELU010000048.1 GCA_019752775.1 Campylobacterales bacterium
TCCTGAATCAACACTTGCTAAATATGCAGATGTTTTTATAAATATCAATGTAGAAAAAGAAGGTTGTCCTCTTGATGCAGCACCAATGTCTTCTACAACTTTAACAATGGCTATGGGTGATGCATTAGCTGTTTGTTTAATGAAAAAAAGAAACTTTAAAAAAGAAGATTTTGCATCTTTTCACCCAGGTGGAAGCTTAGGTAAGAAACTTTTTGTTAAAGTTGATGATTTATTACGAAAAGATAATCTTCCTGTTGTTTCACGTGAAACAAAGCTTAAAGATGCAATTTTAGTAATGAGTGAAGGAAGACTTGGAAGTGTAATTATTGAAGATGAAAATAAAAAAGTAATTGCACTTTTAAGTGATGGAGATTTAAGACGAGCTTTAATGAATGATAATTTTTCGATGGATTGTAAAGTAGAAGAAATAGCTACAAAAAATCCAAAAAGATTAAATAATAAAGAGCTTTTAGCAAGTGATGCACTGCAAATAATAGAAGATTATAAAATCCAACTATTAATTGTAACTGATGAAAATGATAAATTAGTTGGTGTATTGCATATTCATGATTTAATTGAAGCTGGTATAAAATGAAAAAGAAAATAGAAGAAACACAAGAAGAATTAGTAAGATTAAATAAATTCTTATCTCACAATAGTAATTACTCAAGAAGAGAAGCTGATAAGCTAATAGAAGAGGGTAGAGTAAAAGTTAATGGCAAAGTTGTAACAAATCTTGCAACAAAAGTATCAAATAGTGATGAAGTTCATATTGGTAAAAAAACAATTAGAGAAGATAAAACTAGAATAAGTACTGTAATTGTTTATAATAAGCCAAAAGGTGAAATCGTTTCTAAAAAAGATCCTCAAGGCAGACGTACTATTTATGATTCTTTAGATAACAAATACAAACACTTTTTAAGTGTAGGAAGACTTGACTACGCAAGTGAGGGTTTATTGCTTTTATCTGATAGTGTAAAAATTGTTGATTCTTTAATGCATTCTGATTTAGAAAGAGTTTATAAAATAAAAGTAAATGGAGTAATTACAAAAGCTGTTGAGCAAGCAATGCAAAATGGTTTAGAAATAGAAGATGCAACATCAGGTGCATTTAAAACTAGTAAAATTAAATCTATGAGTTTTGCTCCTTTTTTAGCTTATGATATTCTAACTAATGCAGAAAAATTCTCTAAAATTAAAGTTGTAATTTCTGAAGGTAAAAATAGAGAATTAAGAAGATTTTTTGCTCACTTTGGACTTGATGTACTTGATTTAAAAAGATTAGAATATGGTGGAATTTCATTAAATAATCTTCCAACAGGGAAAACAAGATTTTTATCAAAAGAAGAATACAAAAACCTTAGAATCTTTATGAATGAAGATGATAGACCTCTGTAATAAACTAAGACCAACAAATTTAGATAATTTTGTTGGTCAATCCCACATTATCTCAAAAGATAAAGCACTTTACAAACTAATCAAACAAAAAGATATTCCCCACCTATTTTTTTATGGAAAACCAGGAACTGGAAAAACTACATTAGCAAAAATTATAGCACGTGAAATCAATACAGATTATTTTTATTTTAATGCAACAAGTATAAAAGTTGAAGATTTAAGAAAAGTATTTGATAAATACAAAGGAAGTTTAATTAAGCCTTTAATCTTTATTGATGAAGTTCATAGACTTTCTAAAAACCAACAAGAAGTTCTTCTTCCTATTATGGAAAATTATGATGCAATAATAATTGGAGCTAGTACAGAAAATCCATTTTTTACTTTAACTTCTGCAATTCGTTCAAGATCATTTTTATATGAGTTTAAAGCTTTTACAAAAGAAGAGATGAATAAAATTCTTCATATTGCTTTAAAAGATATAGAAATTAATATAGATGAAGAAGCTTTAGAATATTTGATTACATCAAGTTCAGGAGATGCAAGAGCCATGCTTACACTTCTAAACTTTGCATATAAAGTATCAAAAACTATTGATATAAGTTTATTAAGAGAGTTAAGAGAAAATGTAATAGGGGATGGAGTTTCATCTTCTGATACCCATTATGATTTAGCAAGTGCCATGATAAAATCTTTAAGAGGTTCAAATGTTGATGCAGCACTTTATTATATGAGTAGATTAATAAATGGTGGAGAAAGTGTAGATTTTATTACAAGAAGATTTGTAATATTTGCAAGTGAAGATATAGGTAATGCAAATCCAAATGCTTTAAATCTGGCAGTAAACACAATGACAGCTTGTAATAAAATCGGTTATCCTGAATCAAGAATTATACTTTCTCAATGTGCAATATATTTAGCATCAAGCCCAAAATCTAACAGTGCCTATAATGCTGTGAATAAAGCGCTAGAAGAGATAAAAGCTGGTAATATACTAGATATTCCAAAACATCTCGATTCTCAGCATATAGGCTATTTATACCCCCATGATTTTGGTGGATATGTTGAACAAGAATATTTAAAGGAAGATTTAGAACTCTATCAAAATTCTAACATAGGTTTTGAAAAAACTTTAAATGAATGGTTAAACAAAATAAAAAACAAAAAAGAGGTTTAAAATGGAATATTACACTTGGATTTTAACTTTTCATGTGGTAGCTTTTATGTCTTGGATGGCAATGCTTTTTTATTTACCTAGATTATTCGTTTATCATGTAGAAAATATTGATAAAAAAGAATATGTTGAAATCGTAAAAATCCAAGAATTTAAAATATATAAATATATTGGAGCACCTGCAATGTGGGCAACAATTGTAAGTGGAGTTACTATGTTAATTTTAAATCCAATTTTATTAGATTTTAGTGTAAATCCTTGGATGTATGCAAAATTATCAGCTTTACTTTTACTTATTATTTATTCTTTTTCTCTTGAAAAATATAGAAAAGAACTAAACCATGATATTTGTAAAAAAAGTGGGAAGTTTTTTAGAATGTATAATGAAATGCCAACAATGTTAGCAATACTTATTGTTGGATATGTTATTACAAAGTCATTCTCATTACTTTTTACATCAATTATTGTTATACTTTTTGCATATATTTCTTATGTAATAATGAAACCAAAAAAGGTTAAATAATGAACTTTGAAAAATACTATATTTTAGACACAAATATTTTACTCGAAGATGCTACGAATATTTTTAAACT
>JAIELU010000157.1 GCA_019752775.1 Campylobacterales bacterium
GAATCTTGATAAAACATGACATTATTCCCACTTGAATAATTTATCAATTTTTTTACTTGTTCATCATAAGAAATAGAGCCAAAAATCAAACTACTATTACTAGAAGAAACTTCTTTTTTTTCAATAAGAGGTAAATAAACTTTTAAATCACCTGAAACTACATTATTTAAAGTTCCAACAGCATTGGGTGTAAATAAAGCAATTACATTTTTAATATTTGATTTTTTTACTTCCTGAAATGCTGAATCTATTCTACTTGCACTCTCATTTTCTGTATCAATTACAACTAATTCATAATCAGAATCTTGATGCGATAAATACCCTGAAACGGTATTTATCGATGATTTAGCATATTTTGAAACTAAATTTGAGGGGTAAAGGAAAGCAACTTTCATTTTAACCTTTGTAGTGTCAATTTCAATTTTATTTTCTATTTCGTTTTCAGAAGAACCTTTTGGTGCAGAAATTTTTTGATTTTCTATTTTATCACCTTCAATTATTGGAGCTACTTCATACTCAATTGGTTCTTCTTTTATTATCTTACCTTTATTATCTGATTCAATAATATCTATCGGTTCTAACTCTTGAACAACAGTTATCTTATCCTCTTTAACAGGCGTTGTTTTTGCAGGTTTTGCAAATGTATTTTGTTTATTTGGCATTTTTAATTGTACTGTTTGTCTTTGAGTACAACCAAAAAATACAAATACAAGTATTATTAGGGCAATTATTTGCTTCAATTTAAACTCTCCATGTAATTTTTTATTTTTAACATATCATAATATGCATCTTTTTTAGAAGATGGATTCCTTAATAAAAAAGTTGGTGAAAATGTAGTTATTAATGAAATACCATTAAAAGCTAACTCTTTCCCTCTAATTTGAGAAAAATTATCTCCATTTTTTAATAAGTACAAATAAGTTTTTTCTCCAAGCGCAACAATCAATTTGGGTTTAATCAACTCAATTTGTTTTAGTAAATAATCATGACAAGTTTCAATATTTGAATTATTCAAACCATTTGTACTTTTACATTTAACCAAAGTAGTGTAATAAACATCTTCTTTAGTTATATTAAGTACATTTTCAATCATTTTTATAAGCAACTCTCCACTTTTTCCAACATAATATGAACCTATTTCATCTTCACTATTACTTGGCTCATCACCAATAAACATAATATTGGAATTAGTATTACCATATCCAAATAATATATTCTTTCGACATTTAGAAAGCTCACATAAATAACAATGACTTACACTAATACTTAAGTCATTGATATTATTAGGTAACTTTACATTTTTAATATTATTTGAAAAGAAATCCAAAGATTCATGATATTCATAACCAAATGATTTTAAATAATTTAACTGATTCAATACACGATTTTTTACTAATTTTGTCATATGAAATTGTACATAAATCTTTCTTGAACAAATATTTGTTCCAATAATTTATATAAATATAAAAAATACTTGACTTTTGTTCCAATATTTTATAAAATACAAAAAAAGCTTGGGATTGGAAAGAAAATGACTGCACCTAGTTTAAGAAAACTAGAATTTGATTTAGAAGTAAATAAAACAACATTACATAATTGGAAAAAAAATAGACCTAAACTTTTTGAATTTATTATAGAATCGTATAAAAATAAAGAGGTATTAAAAAAACATTTAGAATTGTTACTGGAACAGAAGAATTTAATAGAAAAAGAAATTATTCTAACAAAAGATAGAATAAATTAGTATGCAAAGTTATGGAGCTTAATTTTATAGTATAACTTTTTTAAAGTGTGCGAAGTATTATAGATTTTGGCTTCATAGTTTTTTATATTTGGGATTTTAAATTTTTTTGAATAAAAAATAAGGAAAAAAATTCCTTATTTAATTTTGATATAAATAAAACTATTTATATCTGTGAGTGATTCTACCTTTATCTAATGAATAAGGTGTTATTTCTACTTTTACAGTATCATTAGGTAAAATTTTAATATAGTGCATTCTCATTTTTCCTGAGATATGACATAAAACTACATGTCCATTATCTAATTCAACTCTAAACATAGCATTTGGTAAAGCTTCAATTACTTTTCCATCTACTACTATTACATCATCTTTTGCCACTTTTTCTCCTTAATCTTCAGAATTACTTAAAATAACTGCTTTACCATTAATAACAGCAACTGTGTGTTCGTAATGACTACCTCTTAGCCCATCAGCAGACACAACGTCCCAACCATTTTCTAAAATAACAGGATTTCTGTTTTTAGAACAAATCATTGGCTCTATACAAAATACCATTCCATTTTTGATTTTTGGACCAGATTTTGCATTTCCATTTTCTAAGTAATTAGGAATTTCTGGCTCTTCATGTGGTTTTCTTCCGATACCATGTCCACAAAATCTAACTAGTGGTTGATAACCTCTTGATACAATGAAATCTTCAATAGCTTTAGATAATTCTTTAAATCTCATACCTTCTTGAATAATATCAATAGCATAATATAAAGCATCTTTTGAACAAGCAATTAATTCTTCATCTTCTTTTGAAACTTTTCCAATAGGCATAGTAATAGCTGAATCACCATACCAACCATCAATTTCAGTACCAATATCAAGGCCTAAAATATCACCTTCTTTTAAAATAATATCAGTTGGAATTCCATGGATAATTACTTCATTAAGTGAAGTACAAATAGCAGCAGGAAAACCATATAAGCCTTTAAATGAAGGTCTAGCTCCTAAATCTCTTAGAAACTTTTCCCCCATTGTATCAACTTCCTTTAAAGTCATACCAGCTTTAACTGATTTGCTTAAAAAGTTTAATGTTTTTGCTACTACAATATTTGCATCTCGAAGTTTTTCTATTTCATTTGCTTTTCTTAATGGGATTGCCATTTTTATAATCCAACCGCACTTAAAGTTTGATATTTATTCATATATTGTTGAGCTTCAATTTTTCTCATAGTATCAATAGCAACTTGTACAACAATTAGTACAGCAACCCCTCCAAAATAGAAAGGAACTCCCATAGCTTTTACAACAAGCCAAGGTAAAGTTGAAATCAATCCCATGTAAATCGCACCCCAAAAAGTTAATCTACTTGCTACTTCATTTAAAAACTCAGCCGTACTTGCTCC
>JAIELU010000196.1 GCA_019752775.1 Campylobacterales bacterium
GGATATAACAAATCAAAAATCTTTTTTATATATTCAGCATGAGCTTTGTTTTTTGCAAAGATTATAGTTTTACCTATTTTATTTCCATCATTTATTTTCAAACCATATTCATGTAAATATTTAAGTACTTTTTCATTTGTCTCTTTATTTAGTACTCTTTTATTTATCTCACTTGAAGATATTTCATCTTCATCTTCTTCAAATTTACTTTCATATTCTTCTTTTTCATCTTCACTTAAATCGTCGTATTTGATTCCTCTTTTTACGATTCCTAAATCCACCTCTTTTGCTTTAAATGGCACAAGATTTCCATCTTTTATGGCTTGCTCAAGAGAATATGAATCTGTTGGTTCTTTATCTGCTGTTTGAAAAAAATCATAAGTATTTCTATGAACTTCATCTGTTGGAGTTGCAGTCAATCCTAAAATAAGTGCATCAAAATATTCAAAGATAGCTTTGTACTTTTTGTATATAGTTCTATGTGCTTCATCAACTATTATCAAATCAAAATATGCACTATTATATTTATTATTTTGGATTAAATTATGTACTGTTTCATAAGTTCCAAAGTGCATTCTCGAATCTAAATCTTGTTCATCACCTAAGTTTGTACAAGTTTCACTTAAATATTCATTGAAATTGTTTTTAGCTTGTTTTACAAGTTCAACTCTATCAGCTAAGAAAAGAACCTTTCTCACCCAATCAGCTCGTATTAAAACATCACTTAAACTAGCACTTACTCTGGTTTTTCCTGAACCCGTAGCCATCACAAGTAAAGCTCTTCTTTTATTTATTTCAAACTCTTTTAAAACAGTTTTTATAACTCTTTTTTGGTAAGTTCTATTTGTGATTACATCACTAATTTCATAGCTTGATGGTTTATTATTTTGTATTGCATTTTTTTGTTGAATGATTCTTTTTAACTCATTTTTAGGAAAGAAACTATGAATTTCTCTAAATGGATAAACATCATTTGAGAACTCTATAACTTTTCCATTTGTAACAAAGATTAAAACATCTTTTTGAAACTGTTTTTGTAAAGCTTGAGCATAAAGTTGTGCTTGATATTTACCAGCAACTACACTTTTAGAGTATTTTTTTGCTTCAATAACTGCAAGTGGCGTATCATCTTCATCCCAAATAACATAATCAGCATAACCAATATCGCCATTTTCAAGTGTTAATTTATACTCAATATCTTTTTTCTTTTTAAAATCTTCAGTTGAATATCCAGCAACTCTAAGTTCTAAATCAATTAATAAAGCTCTTGTTTGGGCTTCATTTAATCCTTCTAGGTTAAATACTTTTTCTCTTTTTGTTTTCTTTTGTTCTTTTGTAAATATTGGTAAAGATTGTTTTAGAAGTTCTATCTCTTTTTGAAGTTCTTCTTTTTCAGCTTTAAGTTTTTGTTGTTCTTCATTTAGTTTTATTAAATCTTCAATATTTTCTTTTTGAGTTTTTGTTATATTTAAAACATCATAATCACTACTTACTTCATAGTTACTATAAACTTCAACTATCCATCTTTGAAATTTATATAAACACTTATTTGCATATAAACTCTCTTTTGAGTTTATAGTGATATTGTGTTTTCCATGAGAAGCGCTGTTTCCTAGTTTTCGTATAAAGTGTAATTCATCTATTAGTTCACTTGGTAGAATATCCATAAAAGTTGGGTTTGTGATAAGTTCAAAGGTACTTAGTTCATTTGGTAATTTTTCATCTAAATCATCATCTATTTTGTAGATAAAATTGATAGATTTTTCCAGTGCTTTTCTGGCATAAAATGCTGAAATCTCTGGGTCATCTATTACATTTGATTCTGCTTTTATAGAATCATTTGCCAATATTTGGAATTCATCTTTTAAAAATGAAAAATTACTCATAACTATCTCCTATTCTTGGAAACTTTTTTGCAATAGTGCATCAAAGTTATTTTGAAGTTTTTCTAACTCTTGTGTATATAATGTTTTTTGTTCTTCTATTTTTTCTATTATTTTTGAGAATTTGTTTTGAAGGTCTAATGGTGGATTAATAATATCAAGATTCTTAACAATATCTAAATTCAAGTTTTCTTGATTTCCACCTCTTCCTAAACTTCTAATATGACTGTAAGAATTTTTCAATAAAGATAATAAAAACTCTTGATGTATATTTTCACTAGATAATATTGCTCCGAAAGCTTGATTAATTGTACTTTTAGCTTTTAATAAAACAACATTACCTCTTGTTTTACCTTGTCCATACATTGCTATTAGAATAGTATTTTCTGGATAAACAGTTAATTTACACTTTTCTACAGCATACTTAGTTACTTTTTCTTGTGTATCAAAAATAAATCTTTTATTTACTTCAGTTGTTGTTGCCCATAATTCTGTTCCATTTTCCCAATATAATAGCTCATCTCGAGAAGGTGTTTTCCCTGTTTTTACATCAGTTAATTGTTTTAACTTCTTAATTTTCCATTTTTTAGGATTACTAACTGGGTCGCCAAACATATCAATAAAAATAGATTTTGCAAGAGTATCAAGTTTTGTTATTGATTCTTTTCGTAATTCTATAAGTTCATTTACTTTATCTAATGTTTTGGCAATTTGGTTTTGTTGGTTTAAATCTAAAAAAGGAATTTTAAAATCTGTAATATGTGCTAATTTTATATAATTTGTTGCGGAACCTACTTCATTTTTTAAAGTATGTTTTTTCCAATTAGATTTTAAAATATAATATAAATATTTTACATTACATTTAATTTCATGTAAAACATATGTTCTTTGATAAGCTTCTAATTTTCCATTATGGTATATTACTTGTCCTACATTAGCACCATTACCAGGTAAAATAATAACTTCATCATCAAAACTAAAAGTATTAGTTTTACAAGGTTTTAAAGCACATGTAAAAAAATCATATTCACCATTTTTATCTTCATGGTTTGCATCATACTTTCCAGTCTTAACTTTGAGTATTTCAGATAATTTAACTTTTTCAACCATTAATCAACTCTTTTAACTCTTTTAATCCTAAACTAACTTTTGAAATAATCTTTTCCAAATCTTCAAGTATTTTATCTGGTGTATCATAAGTTATAGTTTCATAAACTGTTTCTTTGTATCTGTTGATACTTAGGTCAAA
>JAIELU010000251.1 GCA_019752775.1 Campylobacterales bacterium
AGGGTGGTGTCCGGAGTGCCAGGCATTGAGCATTTCTGGTGGTAGAAGGCGAGATCGAAGTCTGGTGGATATTTGTAAGGCTGATAGTTGTAGCCACTCTATTGGATAGATTCAGCCATATGAGTTAAAAATAATAGATTTAATTTCAACTTATCCAAAAGCTGAAGAGTTACAATTAGTAGAATCATATCCTTTTGAAGAGGGACAAAATCTTTCTATTGAAATTACTAAAAAACAAAAAAAACAAGTTGTTTATTCAAAACAAGAGTTAGAATATATTGAAGAATTAAGACAAATAAGTATGGATGAGTTTGATAAAGCAGATGAGCAAAAAGAGTCAAAAAAAGCTCCTGAAAAAATAGAAAAACCAAAAGAAATTGAAAAGGTTGTAGAAGCACCAAAAGTTGAAAAAATTGAAAAACTTGTTGATACGATTGAAAAAGTTCAAAGAGTAACAACTTATGAAAAAGTAGAAAAACCTGAAAAGCTACAAAAGATCGAAGTTCCTACAAAAGTGGAAAAAATAGAAAAAGCTAAAATAAAAAAAGAAGATAATTTAAATCCTCTTTCAAATATTGCAAAATATGAAGAAATTTTAATTGAAGTTGATTCTATAAATAATTATATGAGTGTAAAAGCAAGAATTGATAATCAAATAAAAGATATAAAAACTTATACGGTATCAACAGGAAAAGATAATATTAAAAAACCTTTTGGATTAGGAAAAGTTAGCAAAATATCCTTAAATCCAGTTTGGTATCCAACACAAGATACAATTAATAGTTTTAAAAAAAGAGGAATTTTTCTTCCAAATATCGTTCCTCCTGGAAATAAATACAATTATATGGGTGCTGCAAAAATAAATCTTACTCATGAGGTAGATGGAAAAAGTACATATAGAATTCATGGAACACTAAATGAAAAAACAATTGGAACAAATGAATCAGCTGGATGCATTAGAATGAAAAATAATGATGTTGTTCAATTGGCGACTCTATTAAATGATTTTACTGATTTGAGAAGTCTGAATGATGTAAAAGTTATTTTGAAGTAAAAATAAAAATAAAGAGAAGTTATGAATAACCCAAGAGAAAAGTTACTCGAAGTCGCTTTTAATGAGATTTATCAAAATGGATATACGGCAACTTCAATAGATAAAATTTTAAAACAAGCTTCAATGAACAAAGGTTCTATGTATCATTTTTTTAAGTCAAAAAAAGAGTTAGGACTAGCCGTTGTAACTGAAAAAATAAATTCTTACATAGAAGATAAATATGGAGCTTTACTAAAATATGAAAAAAATATTTGTGAGGAATTATTAAAATTAATAAAAGATAGAAGAAATTTTGATTTTACTTGTGGATGCAAACTAAATAATCTTATGCAAGAATTATCTCCTATTGATGAAGATTTTAAAGTAGCTTTAGAAAAAGTATATATTAGATTTGAAAATATTATTGAAGAAGTTTTAAATAAAGCTGTAAAAAATGCTGAAATAAAACATAATGATACAAAAGCTTTATCTATGTTTGTAGTAGCTTCAATAGAGGGATGTTTAGGAACTGCAAAAAAATCACAAGATGGAAATTATTTCCAAACTTGTATTTCTCAATTAGAATTATTTTTAAACACTCTTAAATAAATTTCAAATTTTACTTTTTTATCCTTGACTATTCAGTCAAAATTTTGTTATAGTTTTACTTGACTAATTAGTCAATAAACTTAAAGGATTTAAAATGCCTTATATAAATGTAAAACTAAATGTAAAAGAAAGTGATGAGTTAAGAGAAAAAATTGTTCATATTGTTTTGGAAAACACAATAAATATTTTAAACAAAAGAAAAGAAGTAACTTCTGTATTTGTTGAGTTTGTTTCTCAAAAAAGTTGGAGTATTGGTGGAAAGAATTCTACAACTTTTTATTTGGATATAAAAATCACAAAAGGTACAAATACAAAAGAGCAAAAAGCAAACTATATAAAAAAGTGTTATAAAGATTTTCAAGAATTATTAGGAGAAATAACTCCTGCTAGTTATATTGTAATAGATGAAGTTGATAGCGATTCTTGGGGATTTGAAGGATTAACTCAAGAGTACAGATATATACAAAGTAAAATATTGTGAGTTGGTATATTCAAAAATCTGTTTTTATTTTTGATTGAATATATTTTAAAAGCTTCATTTCCTAAAACAAAAAAGAGTTTTTTTAATAGGTGGTTTATCTATAAGTTATGGAATATCTGGTTCTACGAATGCTTTAATTATTGCACTTTAACCAATAATAGTTACTTTTTTATTTTTTGAAAATATTAAAATAGATTGGAATATAGAGTTTTATATTTCGCTGTTTTATATGGCAATTGGAGTAAGTATTGGAGCCTTATCGTTATTGTATATCATGATAAAAAATGGGGAAGTTTCAAAGGTATCTTCAATTTTTTATTTAGTTCCCGTAAGTGCAGCAATTGTTTCGTATTTTCTAGTAAATGAAAAGTTAGAACTAAATGTAATAGTTGGAATAATTACAGTAATTATAGGAATAACATTAATAAATAAAAAGGAGAAAAAATGAGTAAAGCATTAATAATTATAGATATTCAAAACGACTATTTCCAAGGTGGAAATTGTGAGTTGGTAAATCCTGTGGAAGCTAGTCTAAAAGCAAAAGAGTTATTGGAATATTTTAGAAAAAATAAGATGCCTGTATTTCATGTACAACATATAAATCTGCGAAAAGGTGCAACATATTTTTTACCAAATACAAGAGGTGTTCAAATTCATGAAAATGTAAAACCACTTGAAAATGAAATCATCATAGAAAAGAACTTTCCAAATAGTTTTTTAGAAACAAACCTAGAGAGTGAACTAGAAAAACAAAATATAAAAGAGTTAGTAATCTGTGGAATGATGAGTCACATGTGTATAGATTCAACCACAAGAGCAGCTTTTGATTTAGGATTTGAGTGTACAGTTGCCCATGATGCTTGTACTACAAAAGATTTAGTATTTTTGGATAAAAAAGTAAAAGCAAGTGAAGTTCATAACTCTTTTATGTCAGCACTTGGAATTGTTTTTGCGAAGGTTGTTAGTGAGAATGAAATTCTTAAGGATATTTAATAGAAATTTAACTA
>JAIELU010000127.1 GCA_019752775.1 Campylobacterales bacterium
TGAAGATTCTGAAAAAAAACATTTTGGTTCTTTGAGAGAAATGGTAGAGAAGTATTATCTTAGGAAAGAACAACATTATGAACTTAGAGATTATTGTATTTCTAAAGGAGTGGATTTTAATTCAACGCCATTTAGTAATGAAGAAGTAGATTTATTGAATGATTTAGGTGTTGAATTTTTTAAAGTTGCATCTATGGATTTAAATAATTTACCTTTTCTAAAATATATGGCTCAATTTAAAAAAACAATGGTTTTGTCTACAGGTATGGCGAATTTAGGTGAAATAGAAAAAGCAATTGAAGTTATTGAAAAAGAAGGGAATTATAATATTGTTTTATTACATTGTATATCTATATATCCTCCTGAAAATAAAGATATCCATCTTAAAAATATTACAATGCTTCAAAATACATTTGGATATCCAGTTGGTTTTTCAGACCATTCAATAGGTTTTTCTATTCCTCTTGCTTCAGTTGCATTAGGTGCTTGTATTATTGAAAAACATTTTACGACAGATAAAGATTTGCCAGGTTGGGATCATGAAATTTCTGCAAATCCTGAAGAAATGAAAATAATTGTTGAGGAATCAAAAACTATATGTGAATCATTAGGAGATTTTAAAAGAACTGTTTCTAAAGCTGAGCAAGAAAAAAAGAAAAAATTTAGAAGAAGTACAGTTCTTAAGAATGATATGAAAAAAGGAGAGATATTAAAAGAAGAAGATTTACTTTTTAAAAGACCTGGCACAGGTTTTTCTCCGAATGAAATAGCATTTATAGTAGGAAAAGAATTGACTAAAGATTTAAATTTTGATCATATTTTAACGAAAGAGGATATTGTATAATTATGATAGCAATAGTTCCAGCAAGAGGTGGTTCAAAAGGTTTACCAGGTAAAAATATAAAAAACTTACTTGGCAAGCCTATGATAGCTTACACCATAGAAGAAGCTTTGAAATCTAAGTACATTACAGAAGTTATAATTTCTACAGATTGTAACGAGATAGAAAAAGTTGCTATTAAGTATGGAGCAAAAAGTCCATTTTTAAGACCTGAATATTTAGCAACTGATAGTGCAAAGGCTATTGATAACTATATATATACTATTGATAGATTAAATAAAGAATTTACTTATGATATTAAAGACTTTGTATTACTTCAACCCACTTCACCTCTTAGAACGGTAGAAGATATAGATAAATCAATTGAGCTTTTTAAAGATAAAAATGCAGATAGTGTAATAAGCTACACAGAAGAACATCATCCAATAGAGTGGCACAAATATATTACACAAGATGGAAAGTTTAAAAATATATTTGAAGAAAAGCTTTTAAATCGTCAAGAAATTAAAAAAAGTTATTTCCCTAATGGAGCAGTATTTGTTTTTGGTTATGAATTGATAAAACAAGGGAGATATTATAGTGATAATTCTTATGCATATGTAATGCCAAGAAATCGTTCTGTCGATGTAGATACAATTGAAGATTTTAGATATATAGAGTTTTTATTACAAGAAAGAAGTAATTATTGATGTATGAAAAAAATTTAGACTATTGTAGAGGTTTGTTTGCTACATTAGTAGTTTTTGCTCATACTTATCAAATAATTTTACTTCCTTTAATTTACGATAAAAACAGTGTAATTTTGAAATTAGTTCAGTTTGTAGCTGCTTATTCAGTTGTTGGATTTATTTTAATTTCTGGTTACTCAATAGCATCAAGTTTGCACAATAACTATTTAAAAAATCAAGGAAAAATAAATATTAAAGAGTTTATAAAAAAAAGAGTTAATAGAATTGTCCCTCCTTTTTTATTAAGTATTTTAGTTGTTATATGTGTCGTTTTTTGTATTAATTACTTTTCTTTAAATGGGAGCGAAGCATATCTGTTACCAGATTCTAAATATGTACCTAGAGAACAAGCGAGGTATGATTGGGAATTAATAATTTATAATTTATTTTTTCTGAATAGTTTTATTCCAGAAATAAAAAATATAACTATGAATGGACCACTTTGGTCATTGAATTTTGAAGTTTATTTTTATGTGTTATTATCAACTTTTTCATTTTTTCTTATTAATAATAACTTAAATAATTTACAAAAAAATATATCTATTTTTATCTTTATAGGAATCGTGGGTCTACAACTCTTTCTTAATAATAAACAATTTCTATATCTATTGATAGTATTTTTTATAGGTGCATTGTCCTATTATATCAGTTATTACAAAAAATATAATATACTTAATTTGAAAAAAATACTTTTTGTGATTTCAATTGTTTTATTGTTTTTTTTAATTTTTAAAATACATTATTTTAGTCCTTACACTTCTAAAGGATATAAAACAATGATCTTAATTTCGATTGCTATGGTTTTATTTTATTCAATTTATTTATCAAAAAATAATTTGTATTTGGAGAAATTTTTTTATTCTATTTCAAAATATTCATATACATTATATATAATACATTTTCCTTTATTATTATTATTATTATTATCACTATTTCATCAAAAACTTTATAAAATGAATATTTTAGAAGTATTTTTTTTATTAGTGTTGGGAAATTTTATGATTTTTAAATTAAGTAAATATTTTAGTTATATTGTAGAAAGGAAAAATTATAAATGAATAATAGATTAATACTTAACAACGAAACAAAGTTTAACGATGCTATTAAATTACTAGATTTAAATGGAAATGGAGTTTTACCAGTAGTTGATGAAGATGAAAAACTATTAGGTCTTATAACAGATGGAGATATAAGAAAAGCAATTTTAAACAATCATTTAGATTTAGAACATATCATAAATAAAAATCCTCATAAACTTCATGTGGATACTTCAAAAAATCAGATAATAAACTATCTAAAAAAAATTCATAGAAGACACATACCTCTTGTGGATGATGAAAATAGATTTGTAAAAGTATTTACACTTGATGAAATCGATTTTAACCTTAAACCAAACTGGGTAGTTATAATGGCTGGAGGATTAGGTACAAGACTTGGTGAACTTACAAAAGATACTCCAAAACCCATGTTAAAAGTAGGTGCTAAACCTATAGTAGAGCACATTATAGATATGTTTGTCTCTCATGGATTTACAAAG
>JAIELU010000187.1 GCA_019752775.1 Campylobacterales bacterium
TAGGAAGTTTAAATCCTAAAGCATTATAAACTACAATTTGTTTTGGAGTATTTGATAAGTGGTCATCCCCTCTAATTACATCTGTCATATTCATTAATGCATCATCAATAGCAACAACAAAGTTATAAGTCGGCATTCCATTACTTCTAGCAATTACAAAATCATCAACTTGATTTGCATCAAATTTCATTGAACCTTTTACACCATCTTCAAATTCTATTGACCCACTAACTGGTGCTTTTATTCTAATTACTGGTTCAATTCCTTCTGGAATTTCAGGTAAAACTTTTCCATCTTCTGGTCTCCAAGTTCCATCATATCTTGGATTTTGTTTAGCTGCTTCTTGAGAAGCTCTTAAAATATCAAGTTCATCTTTACTCATATAACATTTATAAGCATTTCCATTTTCTAAAAGTTTGTCAATATAAACTTTATAAATATCTGTTCTTTTTGATTGATAAAATACTTCACCATCATAATTTAATCCAACCCAATCAAATGCACTAATTATTGCTTTCATTGCTTCTTCATTGTTTCTTGCTGTATCTGTATCTTCAATTCTTAATCTAAATTCACCATTTGTTTTTCTAGCCCATAAATAGTTATAAAGTGATGTTCTTAGTCCACCAATATGTAAATATCCTGTTGGACTTGGTGCAAATCTTGTAATTGCCATTAAATTATTTCTCCTCTTCTTTTTTGTTTTGTATATAAAATCCTACGCCTGTTACTATTGCTACAATTGCTATAAACACAAGTAATGAAATTTCAAGAATTCCCATTTGCTTCTTTCTCCTTTAGCTGCCCACAAGCAGCACTAATATCAAGACCTTTTGACTCCCTTATTGTACAAATAACACCTTTTTGGTTTAAAAAGTCTTTAAATTGTAACATACCTTCAACAGTAGGTCTTTCATATGTTGTTCCTGGATATGGATTAAAATAAATAAGATTTACTTTTGCTTGTATTCCATTTAATAAACTAACAAGTTTTTTAGCAGCATCTAGTGAATCATTTTTATTTTTAATTACAAGATATTCAAACATAACTTTCTTTCTAGTATCAATAGGAAATGCTTTAACAGCTTCAATAATTGAAGCAATATTATAAGCTTTATTCATAGGAATAAGCTCACTTCTAAGCTCATCATCAACAGCATGAAGAGAAATAGCTAGTTGTATTCCTAAATCTTTTTCACCTAATTTTTTGATTTTACTTGCAATTCCCGAAGTTGATACTGTTTGTCTTCTTTTACTAATAGCCAAACCGTCAAGTTCAGAGAAAATCTCAACTGCTTTTATAAAATTATCAAAGTTATCAAGTGGTTCACCCATTCCCATATAAACAATATTTAAAGCTTTATTTTCAGCTATATCATTATCTCTTTTTATATTCACTATTTGAGCTATATATTCTCCAACTGTTAGGTTTCGTACAAACCCACCTTTTGCTGTTAGGCAAAAACTACATCCAACTTTACATCCAACTTGAGATGAAACACAAACTGTATATTTTTCACTTCTTACGATGTTTCCATCTTCATCTTTTTTCTTTTCTTTCATTAAAAGTAAAACAGCTTCAACAGTTAAATTGTCTCTTAATTTAAAAAGATATTTTATACTTCCATCGCTACTTTGTTCTTTTTTAATGATTTGCATTACATTTATTGGATAGTTTGCTTTTAAATCTTCTTTTAATTCATTTGGTATATTTTTCATATCATCATAAGAACTTGCATACTTTTTATAAAGCCAGTTATATACTTGTTTTGCTCTAAATGATGGTTTTAATTTTTCTTTTAATTCATCTAATGTGTAATCATATATAGATGGTATTCCTTCTTTTGCCATTATAATTTGTCCAGTATTTTATTTATTTTATTATATTTTTTTCAAGTAAATATTTTGTTAATTTTTCCATAGCCTCTTTGTGATTTTTTATAAAATCTTCATGGGCATTTTCATTTGTATAATTTGTTATTACGAATATTCCAGCAACTGGAATTTCAAACTCTTTTGCTACACTTAAAATTGAAAAGAATTCCATATTTTCAATTCCAACGCCATATTCATTAAACTCTTTACATAATTTTTCATTCGTTGATATATAGTTTGATGAGTTTACAATTGTGTCATTTCTTGCAAATTTATTTTCTGATTCTAGTACATTATCAAGTAGAGTATAAGCACTTTGTGTTAAAAATCCAAGTTCTATATTTGAAGCTCTTTTTGATTCAACAATATCAAAAACTTTATGGTTACCATAAGATCCTGCACTTCCAACAAAAAGTAAAAAATCTGGTTTATCAAATAGACACATTCGCGTAAGGTTTATGGCACTTTCTATTAAGCCAACCCCAATTGGGTGAGCAAAAACAAATGTTTCATTTCTTCCAGCACATATAATCATTTACACTCCAAAATAAAATTTGGGTTTATAGTTATATTTTGTTCACTACTAATAGGTGCAACATCTGCCATTGATTTTTGCATACTTGAATATGCCATTTCAGTTCTTGCATAAACTACATTCCCAGTATTTGTTTCAAAAATATTTATTTTTGAAACTTCACATTGTTTTGTAATAGTATTTGATAAAGATTTTGAATAACTATCTATCCAATTTATAGCTTCTAATCTTAAATCATCAAAACTTTTATTTTGTAAATCGTCACTTGTGTTCCATGATACATTTGAAATATTAAGTTTTACATCGTCTGATTTTATATTATCTTTTATTGAAATTAATTTATCCATAAAACTGTTTAAATCTTTTGCATTTTTTGATTCAGCTAAATATCTTAAATTTCCAACATATCCCACAAATTCTTGTTTATTATCATGATATTTGTATTTTGGACTTAATGTAAAACTTCCATTTTTTAGAACTATATCATTTGCTTTTTTTATAAAATCATTAAACTTTTCAATTTCAATATTAACTTTATTTTCATCTTTTTTCTCAATACTAATTGTTATATTTGTTTTCATTCACATGCATCATCTCCCCACTCTGTTTAATCCTTGATGGCCCAGCTACTGCTGTCTGGCCCTGCCGGATCCAACCTACATCTTTTGAAATGATGACAACAAAAAAAATGAT
>JAIELU010000089.1 GCA_019752775.1 Campylobacterales bacterium
ACCAGCTTCTGTAAATGGAAAATCAATTTATGGATTAAGTGGAACAAATAGTGTTGAAGAATTGGTTGATGAAATAGAATTAAATGCAAGAAAAATTGAATCAATAACTCACAAAAGACCAAAATATTTCCGTTCAGGAACTGCATATTATGATGAAGTTGCCGTTAGTGTTGTAAATAAATTAAATCATCAAGTTGTTGGATTTTCTATTTTAGGAGATGCTGGAGCTACTTTTTCTGCTAAAAAAGTAAAAGAAGCTTTCTTAAAAGCAAAAAAAGGTGAAATAGCAATAATTCACATGAATCATCCTGAATCTCAAACAGCAATTGGAACAATTGAAGCTATAAAAGAGCTAAAGAAAGAAGGTTTTAGATTTGTTAGATTATCAGATTATAAACTAAACTAAATTGGCTTAATTTTTATTTATGATAAAATAACTACAAAAAAATTAGGAATATAAATGGCAGGAATTTTAGGATACTTATCCGTTCTAGCAGATGATGTTAGTTCACTAGCTGGAAAAACTATGGCAACAGCCACTAAAAGTTTAGTAACTTCTCTTGATGATGTTGGATTACTTTTTGATGATATTGCAACTTATACAAAATTAGCAAGTATAAAATCATCAGGTCTTGTGGTTGATGATTTAGCTGCAATTGCAAATTTTACAAATGATACAACATCTGATATTTTAAAAAATGAATTAAAAAAAGCAAAAACTATTGATGAATTTAAACAAAATATTGAAAAATTAGATGAAAAATCTCAACAAAAGATTTTAGATGAATTAGAAAAAATCAGACAAACAGCCATATTAGAAGCAAAAAGAAAAGCTGCGTTAAGAGAACTTCCAATTGTTTATAAAATTGCTATTGGAAGTTTTAAAAATAAATTTATCATTATTCCAACTGTTTTATTAATGAGTTATTTAGTTCCTTGGTTAATATCTCCTATTTTAATTTTAGGGGGAATTTATTTAGCCTATGAGGGAGTCGAAAGTATTTTAGAAAAATTTGGGACTCATCATGAAGTAACAGATGAAAAAGAGACTATAAAAGAGTTATCAACTGAAAAATTAGAAGATGAAAAAGTAAAAGGTGCGATTAAAACAGATTTTATTTTATCTTTTGAAATTATTGTAATTACACTTAGTTTGATAGCAGATACAAATTTTTTGACAAAAGTGTCTGTTTTAGTTTTAGTAGGAATTTTAACAACAGTTTTTGTATATGGAATTGTAGCTTTAATCATCAAACTTGATGATATAGGTTTTTATTTACAAGAAAAAAGAAGTTTAGTTTTACAAACAATTGGAAATGGATTTGTAAATTCAATGCCTTATATTATAAAAACTATTAGTGTTCTAGGAACGGTTGCTATGTTAGCCGTTGGTGGTGGAATATTTGTACATGAAACTCACATATTACACTCTTTTGATAATATTATAAAATCTATTCCAATGGGTGGATTTTTGAGTGAAATAATTATTGGAACAATTATTGGATTTATAGCTGTAAAAGTTGTTCCTATTTTTTCAAAACTGTTTAAAAAAAATAACTCTTAATCATATCTCCCAAAATATAAAGTGTTAGTAAAGTTAAGATAATTTTATTGAAATTCATAGAATTATCTTAACTAAAAAGATTTAAAAATCAACTATCAAAGAAGTTAAAAACTTTGTATCAAGTTTCTCTTTTTCAGTTTTGTTAGTATAATCCATATTATAACTAACTCCTAAAGATAGGTTTTGTGTCATTTTAACACCAATTGCAGAATCACTTATCGCAAAATACTTTTCACTATCCTCAAAAGATGCTAAATAACTCAACATTTGTTTAAATTCAACACTTTTAGAAAATCTATATTTATAGTTTAACTCTGTTTTTCCTGCTAAATAATCATCTTTTAAACCATTAGTATATCTATCATATGCATAATCTAAACCACCTTGAATATCAACTGTTTGAGTTTCATCTTCAAGAAATTTATATCCAAGACCTGGACCACTATTTAATCTATAATCATAATCTGATAATTCATCTTTAATATAGTTTATTCCCATATATGAATATAGTTTTTTATTTATCATGTGATTGTAGTCTAGTTCAACGTTATATTTATTTGCAGAAGTATTTTCATCACTTTCACTATATAAAATACTTCCCTTTGCTTTTATACTTTCTGTATCACTAAGAGCTGCTATACCTTGAAGTTTTGAAGAAAAAGTAGTTGTGTTTGTATTTCCACTTGTTTGAACATAAGATAACTCTAAATGCTTATCAACATCTAAAGAATAACTTGAAGTTGCTATTAAACCTATAATAAAAAAGTTATTTAAAAATTTCATTTATTCACTCCTTAATTGTTGTCTTTTATTTGCTTTTGAAACATCTTTTTGTGTAAAGTCATAATTTTGGGGAATTATTTTTTTCAAGAAAGGAGGTATATTTCTTCCTCCTACTTTCATAATATCTTCCAAAATTGTATTTGCGATTAACTCTTTTTCATATTTTGCTGACATAAATTCAAATAAAAACTCAGCCATTCTATCAAGTGAAATTTTATATGTTGATTCACTTCTTTTGTATAACCATTTGCTTAAATCAAAGAAGTTTTCGTAAACTTTTCCATCTTCAAAAAGAAGAGCTGTTGTTTTTTGGAAATTCCCACTGTTATATACAATATCCCAAAATCTGGCAAATCTTTTCATCTCTTGCATAAGTGAAAAACTAATCAAATCATTTTGTAAAATATCATAAGGTGGAGAATCATTATAAACCATTCCATAAACTTTATCGTGTCTATCGAGTGTTGTTCCTGATAATTTTTTTAAAATTCCTACTTGAATTTCCCCAGTTGATAAAGTATAAAGTAAGTTTAAATTTCTTCCAAAACTTTCTATATCTTCACTTGGAAGCCCAATAATCAAATCTATATGCATATGAGCATTTGTTTCTTGAGATAAAAACTTAAGATTATCTTTAATTTTATCAATTTTTAGATTTCTATGAATCTCTTTTGCAACATCTAAATTTAGCGTTTGAATACCAACTTCAAGTTGTAAACAGCCATGTTTAA
>JAIELU010000214.1 GCA_019752775.1 Campylobacterales bacterium
CATAATGCTGTTGGTTTTCTAAATTATTTTTTACAAAATAATCTTCATTTTCTCTAAAGGTACCTACTTTCATCTCTAGTAAAGAATTAGGAGAATCAGCATATCTATAATATGTATATGCTCCATATCCTCTATTTGTTCGAACTTGAGGTATTAATTCTATATCATAATTATATGCAGGAGCAAAATAAATAGGTTGAGAATAAAATAATCCTTCTCCACCTGAATAACCAATAGTAGGAAGTAAAAGACCTGTTCTTCTTGTCGTATCCGTTGGAAATCCTAAATAAGGGCTATAAAATACAGGAACGTCTTTTACGTAAATTCTTGTATTATAAGCATTTATCCATTTTGCTTCTGTATCATAATTTGCGCTTGAGGCTCTAATACTCCAAATAGGATCTAAACAATCACATGATGAAATAATTGAACTGTCAAGATCTATTTCTTCTTTTTCTTTATTTGAAGTTTTTGAATTTATCCAAATTTTACTACTTTGTTCTTGTAAAAACATTGGATTTTGAGTAGAAGAATCTTTTTTTAAATCAACAAAAGCATAATCACTTTGTGTTTGAATATTATTATCTTTAATTACTAAAACATTATCAAATAGTTCAAAAGTTTCATTTTCTTTATTATAAATAACCTTATTTGCACTCAAATAATAAGTTGGTGAATAAATAACGACATCACCACTTGCAGTAATTATATTTTCAATAGCATTAACAGTTTTTGCAACTAACTGAAATTTTTCGTTTTTTAATTCTTGGGCATATATTAAACTTGAAGTAATAAGTAATGAAGATATTATTTTTCTATGCATTTACAACCAACGTTCTACCCGTAATATCATGAAAAGTTTTTCTTCCATCATTAAAAAATCCTATTAGAAAACCAATATAGAAAAACATTTCAGAGAAGATTCTTCCAACTGCTCTTAAAAAAGATGAAAATATAGAAACTCTTCCCCATTCATTTGCATCTATAACTCTTATTTTTACAACTATTTTTCCAATTGTTGCACCATAATACCAAACAAAAAAAGTTTGATATATAACTTTCAACATAATCAAAGGAAATGCTAATTCTGCTTTTAATAAATACATTAAAGCATCCATATCATGACTTACAGAAATTATATCTTCCCAAAAAATCATAATAATAATTATAGTTACTAAAAAATCATCAATTACATAACCCAATGCTCGAGAACGCATTGAAGCTAACTGAAGATTATCGCTATTATTTTGCATTAATTTCTACTTTAAAGCTTGATATGCAATATCAGATCTACATTTTTTACCAGCAAAATGAACTTGTCCACATAAGGCATAAGCTCTATCTCTAGCCTCTTTTATGCTTTTACCAAATCCAACACAAACTAAAACTCTTCCACCTGTTGCCATTAATTTACCATCAATCTTTTCAACGCCAGCATAAGAAATATGAGAGTTATTTAATAAATCCTCATCCACAATTTTATCAACAATAATTTCAGCAGGAGTAGTTGAACTATATGGATAATTTCCACTTGCCATTACAACACCAACACTAAACTCATTTTTAATTTTAATATCTAATTTATCAAGTTGTTTAGTTGCACCCTTGTAAAATAGTTCAGAAACTGGAGTTTCTAATAAAGGCATCAAAATTTCACACTCAGGATCACCAAATCTTACATTGTATTCTAAAATAATTGGCTCACCATTAACAACCATTACACCAATAAAAAGAACACCCTCAAATGGAGCGCCCTCTTGTTTCATACCTGCCAGTGTTGGAATTATAACTCTCTCTTCAATTTTTTTATAAATATCATCATTTACAAGTGGTGTTGGAGCATAAGCACCCATTCCACCCGTATTTGGTCCCGTATCACCATCCCCTATTCTTTTGTGGTCTTGAGCTGCTGGTAATACTTTATAATTTTCACCATCACAAATAGCAAAAACTGATAATTCATAACCATCTAAATACTCTTCTACAACTATAGAAGTTCCAGCATCTCCAAATGAAGCACCTGAAAGCATATCTGAAGCTGCTGTTTTTGCTTCTTCTTTTGATTGAGCAATAATTACACCTTTACCTGCACATAAACCATCTGCTTTTACAACTATTGGTAAATTCATTGTATCTATAAAATCAAAAGCTTCTTTTTCATTTGAAGTCTCTATAAACGCTGCTGTTGGTATTTTATATTTTTTTAATATATTTTTCATATAAACTTTTGAACCCTCAAGCTGAGCTGCGGCTGCACTTGGTCCAAAAATTGTTAAACCATTTTGTTTAAATATATCAACAACACCATCTACTAATGGAGCTTCTGGTCCTACAATTGTTAAATCAATAGAATTATCTTTTGCCCAAAGAGCTAATTGATTATAATCTTTAATATTTATATTTATTCCCAATCTGTCTGTTGCACCATTTCCTGGCATAAAAAATAGATTATGAGCATTTTCTTTGTATATTGCTAACCCAATAGAGTATTCTCTACCACCATTACCAAGTATCAATATATTCACGATAATTCCTTGTTTAAAATTTAAAAAATCCGAGTAGCCGTTAACCATCAAAATGGCCCTAAAAGCCAAGAATAGCACATGAGCGTATATTTTAGGAGCTAAAACATAATGAAAAGCTACACACCATACAACTGCCATCATGTACGAAAATAAATTATCGGACCCACAACAATGGAAATCCCGAACTACTTAGATTATCTTATTTTATCTAAAGATGTTTAAATTTGAGTTTAAAAAAAAGATTGCTTAGCTAGATTTACACACTCATCTACTGATGTTATAGAACAGATTGTATATTCAACTTCTTTTGGTAAATATATAGCAGTAGTTTTTCCAATAACAATTGCTTTATAAGAATCTTTCCAAGAGTATTCATTAAAAAAACATTCTACGCTTGAGGGTGATGTAAAAATAAATATAGAATTATCTTCTAAAACTTTTGTAGATTTTTTACAAGATGTTTTATACGCTACTAATTCATCTAAAATAATCCCATTTTCTTTTAATATTCCTACTAAATTTGATACTGTTTTTGAAGCT
>JAIELU010000047.1 GCA_019752775.1 Campylobacterales bacterium
CAAATTTTACAGATTTTTGAAAACGTTTCTTTGGGCCCATATACTGTAGGTATGCATCAATTGCAACCTTCGACTTACCTAAGAAGGCTAAGATGTGTCACATTTACTAAATATTTATCTAGTTCAACCATTTGTTCGATACTTCTAGGATAACCATCAATAATTACAATATCTGTTGATGCTGTTTTAATAGCTCCTAAAATTGTCTCAATTGCAATATCAATTGGTACAATATTTCCAGCACTAATAAAAGTATTGATTATTTCACCTCTTTGGCTTCCACTTAAAACCTCAGCTCTAAACATATCTCCAGTTGAATAATGAGTGATATTATTGTGTTTTGCAGCAATTAATTCTGCATCCGTAGTTTTACCGCTTCCAGGTGCTCCAATAATTAAAAATAATTTTTTCATCTATGCCCTTTGAATTTATAAGGTGTGATTGTATCAAAAATCATTTAAATTCTTTATGTACTATTAAAAGCTTATCTATTATTAAAACCTTTTTCTATACAATACGAAAAAACTAAGGAAACAAGTATGAATTTAATGCTATTTGGTGCACCAGGTGCTGGAAAAGGGACACAAGCAAAATTTCTAATTGAGAAATATAATATTCCACAAATCTCAACAGGTGATATTTTAAGAGCTGCGATTGTTGATAAAACAGATATGGGAATGGAAGCAAAAAAATTCATGGATGAAGGAAAATTAGTTCCTGATTCAACTATTATTGGTATTATTAAAGATAGATTGGCTGAGGCTGACTGTAAAGATGGTTTTATCCTTGATGGATTCCCAAGAACTCTAGCTCAAGCAGAGGCTTTAAGTGAACTTATGAAAAATATGGGAATTTCTTTAGATAAAGTAATCTCTTTAAATGTTCCAGATGAATTAATCGTTGGAAGAATTACAGGAAGAAGAGTATGTTCAAAATGTGGAGCATCTTTCCATGTGGAGTTCAATCCATCTAAAAAAGAATCTAATTGTGATTATTGTGATGGCGAATTAATCATCAGAAAAGATGACAATGCAGAAACTGTTATAAGCAGACTAAACGCATATCATGAACAAACATCACCACTTATTGATTTTTATACAAAAATGGGTGTATTTATTGAACTTGATGGAACAAAAGATGTTTCAGAAGTTACAACTGATATGTTATTGGCACTTAAATAATTCTCTTAATTTTTATAAAAATAAAAAAAGGCAACTATTAAAAATAGTTGCCTTTTTTTTTAACTCATGATTATTAAAAAATAATCTAACCTTGCATTCCTGAACTAGCACTTTTTTTACTTTTACAGGCAAATTGATTTTTTGCTACAACTATCTCTTTTTGTTTCTCTTTTCTTCTTTGGTCTTTTTCAACAAAAATTTTCTTTTTTGTAAATGGGTCAAGTTCTGTGTAATACATAACAGCTGAATAAGTTCCAGGAGTTGGAGTAAAAACCTGAGCTTGTTCTGGATTCATTTTTAACTCATGGGTTGTAAACTGTTTTAGCTCATGCATATGCTTTTCTTCACATCCAGGATGCGCTGCAATCAAATAATATGTCAAGAACTGCTTTTTCCCTGATTCTTTATTTAGTTTGTCATACATAGCTTTAAAATCAATCAGTGTTTGTTTCCCAGGTTTTCCCATATGATGTAAAACTTCATCGTTTGTATGTTCAGGGGCAACTTTCATTTGACCTGAAATATGATGATCTACCATCTCTTTTAAATATTCATATCCATGTTTTTTATCAGCTGTAATTAAATCATATCTAACACCTGAAGCCACGAATGCTTTTTTAATTCCAGGAATTGCTCTTATATCTTTTAGAAGTTGAATATTTCTGCTATGGTCAACTTTCATAGTACGGCAAAGTCTATGTGCATCCACGCATCTTTTATTTTCAATACAAGTTCCTAAAGTCTCTTTTTTTACACACTCATATCCATACATATTTGCAGTTGGTCCTCCAACATCTGAAATGATTCCTTTGAAATCTTTTAGCGTTGTAAAATGTTTTGCTTCTTGTAAAATATTTGCTTCACTTCTTGTTCTTATAGTTCGACCTTGATGAGCTGCTATTGCACAAAAGTTACATTCACCCCAACAGCCGTGATGTGTCATAATTGAAAATTTAATAGTTTCAAGACATTTTACTTTTCCATCTTTTGTATTATATGGATGAGCATCTCTTTGATAGGGAAAAGATGCAATTTTATCCATCTCATTTTCTTCCATATGACGACTTGGTGGATTTTGAATTAAATATCGTCCATCTACTTCTTGACAAAGACCTTTTGAATAAATAGGATCATTATTATCATAAAAAGTTTTGAATAAATCTATATATTTCTCTTTTTCATCTAAACACTCTTTGTGTGATGGAATTTGAATATATTCTTCAATAGGTTCTTTTGAGATATAACAAAGCCCTTTTATAGTTCGTGGGTCTTTCCCCTCTTTTAAATAATTTCCCAAATCTATAATAGCTTGTTCAGCCATTCCATAAACCATATAATCAGCTTTTGTATCAAATAATATTGGTTTTCGTAGTTTATCACTCCAATAATCATAATGTGTAAGCCTTCTTAAACTTGCCTCTATTCCCCCAAGAACAATAGGAACAGTATTTTTAAAATATCTTCTTATTAGATTTGTATAAACTAAAGTTGCTCTATCTGGTCTTTTATCATTTTTCCCGCCGGGTGTATAATCATCGGTACTTCTATATCTTTTTGTTGCTGTATAATTTGAAACCATAGAATCTATACTTCCACCACTTACTCCCCAAAAAAGTTTTGGTTCGCCCATTCTACTTACATCAACATCACTATTAACATCTGGCTGACCGATAATTCCCACACGAAGACCCATGTCTTCAAGAATTCGTCCAACAACTGCAATTCCCATAAATGGAGAATCTATATATGCATCTCCGGTGATTAGGACTACATCAAGTTCCTCCCAACCTCTCTCTTTCATCTCTTCTTTAGTTGTAGGTAAAAATTTATTTGGCTTATTAATATTACTCATTTTT
>JAIELU010000138.1 GCA_019752775.1 Campylobacterales bacterium
TCATTTATTTTTTCATCACTACTTAAAAAAAGTAGTTTTGCATTATATAACTTTCTAATATTTTTCACTGTTTTTAACATAATAATTCTCTTTATATATTGGTTTGATTTCTAATAATAACTAAATTTTAATAATTTGTCAAAATATTATTAATAAATATTAAATATTTTATTGAATTTAAAGTTACTTTAATTCTTGCCAAGAATTACCTATTGATACAGATACTTTTAAAGGTATATTTAATTTATACACATTTTCCATTATTTCTTTTAAGTCTCTCGTTATTTCTTCAATAAATTCTTCTTTAACCTCAAAGATAAGTTCGTCATGGATTTGCAATAGCATCATCATATTATTATTATTTTTATATTTCTCATAAATTTTTATCATTGATAATTTTATTAAATCAGCTGCACTTCCTTGAAATAAAGTATTAACCGCTTCTCTTAAATATGCAGCTTTAATCATGGCATTTGCTGAGTCAAAATCAAATAATCTTTTTCTATTTAATAATGTTTTAATGTAGCCATTTATATGAGCAAAATCTTCTATTGATTTTAAATAATCTTTAACACTTTTAAATGCTTCAAAATAAGAATCTATATAAAACTTTGCTTCTTTTGATGGAATTCCTAAAGTATCTCCTAGTTTTTTGCTTCCCATTCCATATAATAATCCAAAATTTATAGATTTTGCAATTGGTCTTTTCTCTTTTGCAAGTTCCTCTCCAAAAATTTTAACTGCAGTTTGGTAATGAATATCTAAATCATTTCTAAAAGCTTCAACCAATGCCTCATCTCCACTAAAATGAGCCAGTAATCTTAATTCAATTTGAGAATAATCGATTCCAACAAGTTTATAACCCTCTTTTGGAATAAATGCTTCTCTTATTTTTGAGCCACTTCCAGCTCGAACTGGAATATTTTGTAAATTTGGATTTTTTGAACTTAATCTTCCTGTTGCTGTTCCTGTATGTAAAAATGAAGTATGGATTCTATTATCAGGATTTTTTAATCCAAGTTCTAAAAGGGGCTCAATATAAGTTGATTGAAGTTTATAAGCTTCTCTATATTTAAGTAACCATGAAATAACTTCATGGTCATTTATTAAACCACTTAAAACAGCTTCATCTGTGCTATAACCTGTTTTTGTTTTTTTAGATGTTGCAAGTCCTAAAGTTTCAAATAAAACAACACCTAATTGTTTTGGTGAATTAATATTAAATTCAACACCTGAAATTTTATAGATTTGAGCTGTGAGTTCTTGAATATATTTATTATTTGTTTCTTTTAACTCTTTTAATAAATTTACATCAACTTTTATTCCATTATTTTCCATATCAGCTAAAACATAAATAAAATCAAACTCCATATCAAAAGCTAATTTTAAAAGTTCTTCTTCATTTTTTTCTTTGAAAATTTCTAATTGTTTATTAAAAAGTTTCAAAGTCATCAAAGCATCTTCAGCTGCATAATCACATGCACTTGTAATATCAACATTTGAGAAATTTTCGCCTTTTTTTACAACATCTTTAAAAGCAATCATCTTGTGATTGAAATATTTATCTATCTGATAATCAAGCCCAACTTTTTCATTTGTATCTAAAAGCCATGATAAAATCATAGTATCAGCATAAAGTTTTAATTCTAAATCAAAATTATTTTTAATAATCTCATAATCATATTTAAAATTTTGAAGAACTAATTTATGTCTATTTAATTGAATGATTGCTTGTTTTGCAGCACTTTTTGAAATTTGTTCTGGTGCACCTAAATAATGATGTGAAATAGGAACATAATAAGCAATATTATCTTCATACGCAAAAGAAAATCCTACAATTTGCGCTTTTTGTGTATCAATATCTGTAGTTTCTGTATCAAATGCAACAATTGCATCTCTTGGAATTGTATTAATTGCTAAAGATAATTTATTTTCATCGTTTAATAAAACAAACTTTATTTCTTCGTTTTTTTCTTTTTCTATAGGGATTTCTGTTTTAAAGCTCATTCCATTTTTATTTACCCTATCAAGTATTTTTGCCATATCATATTGATGTAAAATATCACTAATTTTTAAAATTGGATTTTCAACTGGTAATAAAAAAGTATTCAAATCATCAATTACATGACAATCTTTTGATAAAGTTACAAGTTTTTTAGAAATAAAAGCCATCTCACGACTTTCTTCGAGTAAAGTTTTCCATCTTTTTTTCTCAATATTTTCTAGATTTGCATAGATATTTTCCAAAGTTCCAAACTGTTGAATTAACGCTTCTGCTGTTTTTGCTCCAATTCCTTTTACTCCTGGAATATTATCTGCACTATCACCTAAAAGTGATTGATAATCTGTAAATTGTAAAGCTTTCACTCCATATTTTTCTAAACATTTAGCTTCATTTATAATTACTTTTTTTGTTGGGTCAAATAAATAAATATCGTTTTCATCTTCAATTAGTTGATATAAATCTTTATCGTGAGATACAATTCTTACTTCCAAACCTTTTAGTTTTGCATCGTGGGCAATTGATGCCACAATATCGTCAGCTTCAAAACCTGTTCTAATTGCTGTTTTAAATCCCATTAATTCAATCCAAGAGATTGCTATTGGAAGTTGTTTTAATAAATCCTCAGGAACAGCTGGTCTTTGTGCTTTATAACCATCATAAAGTTCATTTCTAAAAGTATCACCTTTTGCATCAAGTGCAAAAACTATATAATCAGTTTGAAAATCTTTTCCAATATTTGCAATAAAATTAATAAAACCTGTTAATAAACCTGTTGGAAAACCATCTTTTGATCTAAGTGGTGGAAGGGCAAAATAACTTCTAAATAAAAATCCAAATGTATCAATTACTGTGATTGTTTTTTTCATAAAATCTCTTTTCATATGCTTGTTTAAAGATTTTATATTATAATAATGTCACTAAAAATAAGGTTTTGGAATTATAAAGTACTAAAAGGAAGATAAATGATAATTATACCTGCAAGATTAAATTCTA
>JAIELU010000045.1 GCA_019752775.1 Campylobacterales bacterium
GTTTGATTTTATTAAGAGCTTTTTCTAGTCTTTTAAACCCTTCATCCATTTCATTTTTTGAAATAGTAAGAGCTGGAAGTAGTCTTAGAGTATTTTTACCAGCTTTTAAAACTAAAACACCCTCTTCCCCATAATGTGCAATTCTGTGTAAATCTGTTGGAAATCCATCAATTGGAGTATGGTCAATTTTAAAGTCACCTGTATGAATCATTGTTCCAGCTGCTGTTTTAACAGCAATACATGATGAATCAATAATTGAGTGAGTAACATGCATCCACTCAACTTCAAATTCATTTCCAATTTTTATAGGAGTTCTTTTTTGAATAGCTCTAAAATAACCTCTGTGTTCTCTCATTTTATGTTCATCAAATTTTGAACCAATCATTTCTAAAGGTAAAGAAGTTCCATAAACAGGAAATTGCATCTCTTTAAATAAATACGGCATTGCACCAATGTGATCTTCATGTCCATGAGTAATAATAATACCAACGATTTTATCTTTAATTTCTCTAATATAAGTAAAATCTGGAATTAAAATATCAACACCATGCATATTCTCATCAGGGAAACTCATTCCTACATCAACAATTATTGCCTCATTTTCAGTTTCAATAACCATCATATTTCCACCAATTTCACCTAACCCTCCAAGAGGAGTAATTTTAAGTTTGGCATTAGTATTTAGATTTAATTTATAATGTGGATTTAATCTATCTCTATGTATTTTTTCGTTGATTAAATAGGCTTTTTTTAGATCAGTAATCCACCCTTCACCTTTTACTTGTTGTATTGCTTGAGGATCTCTTGCAACTTTTGGCTTAGGCTTTCTTTTTTTGAAAGGTTTTTTAATTTCGCCCTCTATATTTTCTGGAGCAGTTTCATTTTGATTAGCTTCATTGCTAACAACAGCTTGTTCTTCTTTGTTAATTTCTTCCATCTTTTACCCTTGTATGCATTTGGCTATACAAAGATGAACTTACTTCATGAGGTCTAACATTATCATTAATATTTAATTCTTTATAAATTTCAAAGATGGCATCTTTAGATAATACAGAAGTAAGATTTTTAGAAAGTTTTTTTCTAGGCTGTACAAAACAGGCTTTCAAAAACTTATTAAAATCTTTATCAAGGTATTTATCCATGTCTTTTTTGATATAAAGAATTGAAGATATTATCTTTGGAGGTGGATCAAAAGATTCAGGTGGAACATCAAAAAGTATTTTTGAATCAACGCTAATTAATTCTGTAATAATACCTAATGATGAATAATCTTTATCATTAACTTTCGCAGTAAATTTTTCTGCTACCTCTTTTTGAACCATTACAATAATGTGTTCACAATTTTTATCTTCAAATGCTCTTAATATAATGTTTGTTGCAATATAGTATGGTAAATTTGCAATTAAGTCATATTTACCATCATGTAAGGTTTTTTGCTTATCCCAAGCCACTAAAACATCTGTGTGAATCAGTTTTAGTTTACCCTCTTCTATTTGTATTGCGAACTTAGACTTTAAGATACTAATTAAATCAGTATCAACTTCATAAGCAGTCATATCTTTGTACTTGACTAAATTTTTGGTCAAATCACCTAATCCAGGCCCAATTTCAACCATATAATTATTGTTGTTGGGCATCGATTGGATGATTTTATCCAAAATAGTTGTATCTCTTAAAAAGTTTTGTCCGTATTTCTTTTTTGCTTTTACTTTTTCCATAATTGCAAGGAGTATATCTGCTTTTAACTTACAATTAGATAAGATAATATTTAGTTATTTAAGAAGGATTATATTTGAGTAGTTTTGCAAAAAGAATAATACCGTGTTTAGATGTTGATAATGGAAGAGTAGTAAAAGGTGTAAATTTTGTTGGGCTAAGAGATGCAGGTGATCCTGTTGAAGTAGCAAAACGATATAACGCTGAGGGAGCTGATGAACTAACTTTTTTAGATATTACAGCTAGTCATGAAAATAGAGGAACCATTGTTGATATTGTAAAAAAAGTTGCTCAAGAAGTTTTTATTCCTTTAACTGTTGGTGGAGGAATCCGAAAACTAGAAGATATTTATGCCCTACTTAATGTTGGTTGTGACAAAGTTTCTATTAATTCTTCAGCTGTTTCAAATCCAAATTTAATAAATGAAAGCTCAAAAAGATTTGGTTCACAATGTATTGTCGTAGCTATTGATGTAAAAAGAGTTGCTGACGGTTCATACCATGTTTTTGTAAAAGGTGGGAGAGAAGATACGGGACTTGATGCACTAACTTGGGCAAAAGAAGTAACAAATAGAGGTGCTGGTGAAATACTTTTAACTTCTATGGATACCGATGGTGCAAAAACTGGATTTGAATTAAATATTACTGGACAAATCTCAAAACTTGTGGATATTCCAGTAATTGCAAGTGGAGGCGCTGGAACAATGGAACATATAAAAGAAGCTTTTGAATGTGGAGCAAGTGCTGCGTTAGCTGCTTCAATTTTTCACTTCAAAGAAATAGATATTATAGAGTTAAAAAGATATTTAAGAGCAAATAATATTCCCGTAAGGATATAAAATGAAAAAATTATTACCAATACTACTTTTGCCAATTTTAGCATTTTCTTATGAATTAAATTTTAATAAAAGTTTTTCAAAAGTAGTAAATCCTGATTTATTAACAACGAATATTACAATTAGCGTTGAAAAAAAAGATGAAAACAAAGTTAATGTTGAAATTGAAAAGTTTAATGATTTAATAAAAAAGACAAATGATGTAACTTTGAAAAATGGAAGTTTTACTTTAAGTCCTAAATATAAATATTATGACAATAAACAGGAATTTATTGGTTATGTTGGGAATCTAAGATATTCAGCTGAATCAAAAAATGCAAAAGAGTTAAATAGTTTTATGGATAGTTTAATTTCTCTAAAAGATAGTATTAAATCTGAAGACGTAAAATTAAATATTTCAAATGTTGCTTGGAATATTAGTGATGATTTACAAAATAAGAGT
>JAIELU010000041.1 GCA_019752775.1 Campylobacterales bacterium
ATTATTGGGAAAAATTATCTGCCGACCCGGATAGTGAAGTTTGTGGATGGTGTAAAGATAAATACGGCGTTTCTTGGCAAATAGCTGGTGAAAACATGCAAGAGTTACTTAAAAAAGATAATAGGGTTATTGTTGTTATTGGAACTAAGGAGCTTATGGGACTTCATGGAATGGGAATGGGAGTTAAGATAATAGGTAATGCTTTGATTTCAAGTGACACAAAAGAGTATAAAGATTTAAAAGCTAAGTTTGAATGGGCAAGAGCTGTTATGAAAATAGAGATTTTAGAATCATATCAAACTACATAAGGAAAAAAAGTGAGACGAGCTGAATTTGATGTAAAAGATGAAAATAGTATAAATGAAGTATTAGAAGCTTGTGAATATGGAAGTTTAAGTTTGATTAGTGAAGGAAAACCTTATGTTATTGCATTAAATTTTGTATTATTTGAAAACTCAATCTTTTTTCATGGTGCAAAAGAGGGACGAAAAATTGAAGCTATAAAATCAAATCCAAATGCTTCTTTTTTAGTGGTAAAACCTTATTCTTTTATTCCTTCATTTTTTAGTGATACAATGGCTGCTTGTCCTGCAACTCAATTTTTTGCTTCAGTGTTATTTGAGGGAACAATTAGTTTTATTGAAGATGGAAATATTAAAGCAAAAGTTTTAAATGCTTTGATGAAAAAATTTCAAAGTGAAGATAGTTTTGAAGAAATTGCTTATGAAAAAGCTATGTATACAAAAATGTTAGATAAAACAGCTATTTTTGAGTTAAAACCTGAAAATATTAGTTGTAAAATAAAAGTAGGACAAAATTTAAATGAAGAGAAAAAAAATAGATTGATAGAAAAACTAAAGAATAGAGATTCAAAAATAGATGAAGAGACTATAAAACAGATGCAATTGCACAATTAAAACAGATTATAAAATCTTTTTTAATTGGTTTTTGATGATAACTGGCACAAAAAACATAGAAACCACATAAGAGATTAAAGTTCCACCAATAAGTGCAACTCCTAGACCTCCAAATACTGCATCATTTGCTATTAAAGCACTTGCGAATACCATGGTTAGAACTGTAAGAATTATTGGCTTAGAACGCGTTGCAGTGGCTTTTGCAATTGCTTCATTGATACTAAGATTTTTTTCTATTACAAGTTGTTTTGAAAAATCTATAATCAAAGTTGAATTTCTTGAGTTTATTCCAATAAGTCCAATAAATCCTATGAGTGAAGTTGCTGTTAAATAAAAAGTATCAGCTGTAATTAAATCCATAATTACATGAGCAAATATTACACCAATAATTGATATAAAACTAGAAAGAACTATTCCTCCTGATATTGCAAAATTTTTATAATATATAACCATTAAAAAGAAGATTAAAACAAGTGCAATTATAAAAGCTCCACCTAAATCTATGAAGGTATCAATCGTTACTTTTAATTCTCCATCAAATATTAAATCAAATTTTTCTTTTGTTTTTTTATCTACAAAAGAGAGATTTAACATATTTGTTTTTGTTATTTCAAAGTTATTATTTAATGTATTTAACATTTCATTTCTTGCATTTAGAAGAGGGTAGATTTGGCTATCTTTAGAAGTTTCTGCTATTACATTTATTAATAAATTTAAATTTTTTGAAGTAATTGTTGGTTCTTTTATTATTTCTTTAATTTTTACAAATTCAGAAATATTTATCATATTTCCTTGATTATTTATTATTTTTAGATTTAGAAGTTTTATTTTTAACTCTTCTTTTGAAGAATTTTTAAGAATTCTTGAATCATTTAGTCTTAAAAATATTGGTATTTGACTTTGGGCATTTTTATCATTTACAACAGCAATATTCATACCTTCAAAGGCTAAAAATAGAGTGTTTTTTAATTGTTCTAAATCTACTAAACTAATAATTGCTTTACTATTATCTAGTTCTAATTCGTACATAATAAAATCTTTATCGGCAAGTACATCAATATCAACTAAGGTTGTTTGATTTTTAAGAATAGTTGCAATTTTTAGTGCAAAATCTTTTCTACTTTCAAAATTATTTCCACCATAAATCTCAGTTACAATAGATGCAAGAACAGGAGGACCTGCTGGAAGTTCAATAAACTTGATATTTGCTTCATATAAAGAGCAGTTTGTTTGTACTTTGTTTCGTAATTGACTAACTAAATTGTAACTAGTGATTGTTCTTTCTTTTTGTTTTTTTATATTTACAATGATTTCTGCTTGAGATTCTTTGTCTTTTAAAGCACTTTGTTTTACAAGAGCAGCAAAATCAAGAGGTTGACCTTCTTTTATAAAAGTAGAAATATTAATAATATTTTGTTCTTTTTGAAGATTTTTAACTATACATTGGGTTACTTCTTTTGTTTGATAAGTACTAGAACCATCTTTTAAATCCACATAAATAGAGAAAGTATCAGAGTTTTTGCTTGGAAGCATTTTTGCTTTAATAATTTGTGTGTGAAAGGTCATAATACTTAAAACAAATAAAATAAAAGCAATAAAATAAACCAAAAAAGATTTTTTTGGACTTTCTAAAATATCAAATATAAATTTTTCTAATTTCATTCAAAATCCTATAAAATTTTTTTAACTAAATACGGAGTAAACGCGTATGCTACAAATAATGACATTGCCAAAGAAATAGGTACAAAAACAGGAAGAGGGTGCATAAATTGTCCCATCATTCCTCCAACAAAAAACATAGGGATAAATGTCATGATAATTGCAATTGTTGCAATATTGGTAGCGTTTCCTATTTCATTTGTTGCATTTATTGCTAAGGGTACTATATCCATGTGAGGGGATTCTTTTTTATGTCTATGAATATTTTCAATTACAATAAAGTACCTGGAGGATTTCATATCTATACTTT
>JAIELU010000065.1 GCA_019752775.1 Campylobacterales bacterium
AACGGTATATCCTCTTTGTTTTAAAAGAGCTCCCACATATTTTGTAACATTTAAATTAATAACTTTTTCATATCTATTATTTGGTCCAACAGCACCAACATCATCAGCACCATGTCCTGCATCAAGTACAATTACTTTATTTTTTGGTTTAAATTCTGATTTTACAGAAGAAGAGATTGAACTTGGAAGATTTAATGGTACTTCTTTGGTTTTAGCAGACTCTTTTTTGCTTGATATAGTTGTAACATTTGTATTCATATTTAATTGTTGATTATTTATAGTGATAATTAATTCTCGAGGAGCTAAGGAATATGTGATTTTTGTATTTTCTTTATTAGAAACTTTAATATTTACACTGTCTTTATTATCATTTACAGTGATATTATCAATATTATTTATTTCCAATTTTGTAGGTATTGTATACTTATATTTACCTGCTATATCAAAAGAATATACATAATTATTAGCAACTTTTTGTGATATTTGTTTTATATCATTTTTTACATAATTTTTATTGAATTTTACTACTATTTTATTTTCATTTGTAGATATAGAACGAATAGGATTTATTGTATCAATATTTATTTGTTCTGTTTTTAAGATATTATTTTCAGGCTCATTTTTTGTAACAACTTTTTCTTGCACTTGATTTTTCACTACATTAGATGTTGTAACTTTTTTATTTGAAGAGAGTTGTCTTCCTAATAAAATTTCAAGTTTCTTTTTATCAGGTCTTACATCTTTATTTAATTTTTCACCAATAGATACAATATTTTTTAGTTCGTCAATTTTTAATTGTTCATCATTTTGCATTACAGCTTTTAGGTAATTCATTTTTGATGAATGATATTGTTCATTTAATTTACTATTTGGTTCAGCGCTAAGTAGTAAGTTAAAAGTTAGAGTGATGAGAATAAAAAATTTTTTAAAAATTTTTATTCTCCTTTTGTTAATTTTTCCATTAGTTCTTTTACAGATATAATTTTTTCAATTCTGTACCCATTTGAACCTGAAAAGAATAAACCTGTTTCTACATCACCTTTATACGCAGCACCTAATCTATCTGCAATACAGTAACCAACAATCTTAGCTTCATGTCCTCTATTACAAGGTGCTACGCAATTTGAAATACATTGAACTTTTGGTGCAGTTTTATTTTCAATAGAAAATTGTAAATTAGTCATAACTCCTCTTGCTGGAAGTCCAACTGGAGATTTCATTAACTGAATATCTTCAGCTTTTGCATTTAATAAAACATTTTTAAATTTAGCATCAGCATCACATTCAAAAGTTCCTATAAATCTAGTTGCCATTTGAACACCTGTACAACCCATTTTTATAAATTTATCAATATCTTTTTTATCCCAAATTCCACCAGCTGCAATTATTGGAATATTTCCCCAATTTTTAGCTTCTTCAATAATTGGTCCAATAATATTCTCTAATTGAAACTCTTCTTGAGCACATTGTTCATATGTAAATCCTTGATGACCACCACTTAACGGACCCTCAACAATTATTGCATCAGGAAGTTTATTATATCTTTGCCATTTTTTACAAATTAATTTTAATGCTCTAGCACTTGAAACAATTGGAACAATTGCAACATCTGGAAAATCTTTTGTAAATTCAGGCATATTTGTAGGTAATCCAGCCCCTGTAATAATTATATTTGCACCAGCTTCACAAGCATCTCTTACAACTCTTCCATAATCATTTATTGCATATAAAACATTACATGCAATTGGTGCGTTTCCACAAATTTTTCTTGCATTTTCAAAAATTTCAAAAAGCGAATCTCTGCTATAAAAATTCAAAACATCTTTTGGTTTATCTTTTTTTGTAACGATATGAATATTTTCACTTATATTTTTATAATAACCAGTCCCAACAGCAGATATTACACCTAATCCACCTTCTAAACTAACATTCCCAGCTAATTGGTCCCAGCTAATTCCTACACCCATTCCACCTTGTATAATTGGATGTTTTATCTCATATTTTCCTATTTTCACAACTAGCCTTTCTATTTTATTACTATCTTAGCGAAATTTTTTTTACCTTTTTGTAAAATGTATTCACCAGTTTCTAAATTTAATTTATCATTATCTATTTTTTCTTGATTTATTGATACTGCATTTGCTTTTATATCTCTTCTTGCTTGTGAAGTTGAATCAACAAGTTTACTATCAACTAGCGCTTGACAAACCCAAATTGGAGCTTCAAAGATAAATTCAGCCATATCGGTTGGAATATCTTTTTTTGCGAATACTTTTTCAAATTCTTCTTTTGCTTTTTGTCCCTCACCATTTCCATGGAATCTCTCTACTATTTCTATAGCAAGTTCTTCTTTTATTTTTTTAGGGTGTAAAGTCTCATTTTTTACACCTTCTTGAATTTCTTGAATTTCTTTTAGAGATTTTGATGATAATAATTCAAAATATCTCCACATTAATTCATCTGAGATAGAAAGAATTTTTCCAAACATATCAAAAGGTTCGTCTGTTACACCAATATAGTTACCTAATGATTTAGACATTTTTTGAACACCATCTAAACCCTCTAAAATAGGCATCATTAAAACTGCTTGTTGTTTTTTACAGTTATATGCTTTTTGCAAAGTTCTTCCCATTAGAAGATTAAATTTTTGGTCTGTTCCCCCAAGCTCAATATCTGTATTCATTGCAACTGAATCATAACCTTGAAGTAAAGGATATGTAAATTCACTTAATGCAATAGGCGTATTACTAGCATATCTTTTTGAAAAATCATCTCTTTCTAACATTCTAGCTACTGTCAAATTTGAAGCAAGTGTAATTAATCCACCTGTTCCTAACTCTTTTAACCAAGTTGAATTAAACATTACTTGT
>JAIELU010000186.1 GCA_019752775.1 Campylobacterales bacterium
GAAAGAGTTGAACGACGAAGAAATGAAGCCTATTTAATTGATCAACTATCTAGATTACCAACATTTGATTGGGGTGGTTCATTTGGAAATAGTCTTGAAAAAAATATTGTAAACAATTATGTTAAAAAGATAAAGTCGTATCAACAAATAAATGAAGAAGTTGAGGGGAGTCTTCTAATAAGTCTAAGAGGATACACTTTAAATTCATGGTATAACCATTGGACATCTATTATTATTGAAGATATTTTTAAAGACCACGAGAGGGTACTTCCAACAGTTGGGTTAGTAAGTAAGATAGATTTCTTTATTAATGACACGCCTTTTGACTTAAAAGTAACATATTTTCCACAAGAGTTAATGAATGAAAAATTAAGAATATTTGGTTATGAAAGGGAAAGACAATGTTTATTGAGTAAATTCTCAGAATTGGAAATTCAAGTTGATGAAAATATGGAAACTTATTTTTTGAAGTCTGTATTTGCAGATTATCAACAAAATATTACAGATTTCATAAGAGAAAGTGGAACTGATCTTGAAGCATTAAAACAAAAATGTACAGATTTGTCAATTACATTTAATCATGAACAAGAAGAGCGTCACTTGAAAAAACAATTATTGGCTGGGCTACGATGTTTTAGAGATGACATCAAAGCTTATGTTGCTTCTAATAAATATACATCAGAACTAACTAGAATAAAAAACAAATGTGAAGAATTAAATATTGTTGTCCCTGAAGATATGAGTGACAAGGCATTGGAACAGCATTTATATAACAAATTGTCTGAACATAATTCAAATTCTGCAAATGAATTTGTTCGTGAGTTTAAAAAACTTAGAAGACAAATTATTAATGAAGCAGAACAAAATCCAGATGAACTTAAAAAATGGCTCTATGAAAATCAAGGAGAAGCTAGATTTGATGCCTCGAATCGCTTCTTTTTAATATTAACTGATGAAAATGATATTTATGATAGTTGGAAACTAAAAGGAAGTATAGATTTTCTTAAAGAAAGAATCAATTCTCATTTAAATCAAATTTCTAATAACTCAGAGGATTTAAAAATAGAATTTTATTGGAAAAAAGACAATCAAACATATAAATGTAAATCTGATATTTTATTTATAAAAAGAGGGGCGGATTTAATCTAAATAGAATTTAGCACCCATCATATAAATCTATAGGTGGGTGAAATTGAATTATTATATTATTAAATTAAAGATAGCTATGAGATTATTTTGTTGATAAATTTTATAAATTAAAAAAGGGAATATCTAACTTAATTAAATTCAAATAGGTATAAAACTATCCTTAAAATTTTCACCACAAAATCCAACTATCCCATTAACACCAAATTAAATCTAAATTTAGTACAATATATCATCTTAATTAAAAAGGTAGATTTTATGCATTTAAGTCAAGATATAAAACCAATTAGTTACCTAAAAGCTAAAACAGCAGATGTGATAAATAGTGTAAATGAAAATCAAAGAACGATAATCATTACACAAAATGGTGAAGCGAAAGCAGTTGTTCAAGATATTAAAAGCTATGAAAATTTACAAAACTCTTTGAATTTATTAAAATTAATTGTTCAAAGTGAAAATGATATTGAAAATAATGAAGTTATAGAACAAGATAAAATGTTTGAAAATCTTGAACAAAAATTATTCGGATAGTTTTAAATGAAAAATTTTGAAGTTATCTGGACAAAAAATGCTCAATTTGATTTGGAATCAATTATCGAATATATCAAAACGGATAGTGTAGATATAGCTAAAAAGATATTTTTTGAAATCAAAAAAGAGTGTTCTCATTTATATTATTTCCCCCAAAGAAAAAGAGTTGTACCTGAATTACAACAAATTGGTATTTTAAAATATAGAGAAATTATCCATGAAAGATGGCGAATAATCTTTAAAATTGACAATACAAAAGTTTATATTTTATTAGTTGTTGATTCTCGAAGAAATCTTGAAGATATATTATTTCAAAGATTAATTGATAGAAAATGATAACAACTCGTAACAAATTACAGAGACAAAGAATTTCATTTATCTGACTAACTTAATTAGTGACAATAAGGACAAGAATAATCTGTATTTTCAGGTTTTTCGGGGTGGGTTTTATTATCTATTTTATCTTTATCAAAAGTATGATAATTTTTGCACTCTTTCTCAAAAGCACTTTTAGGGCTTGAAGCATAGAAGAATTTAAATCTTTTATATTTACCAATCCAATTTTTAATTTCGTGATTTAAATCTGTATCAGAACGACCATAATATTGAACAACAAATAGTCCACTTTTACTTTCATATCCTAAAGCAAAGTTACCAGCTGATATTTTTGTGATTTCAGAATCTACACTCTTAGCTATTAAAGCATAAGAACTTTTCATTCCAATAGATCTCTTCATTTATTTTCCTTAGGTTATTTTCTTAAATTAAATTCAGCAGACAGTATACTAAACTAATTATAATTTAAAATAAAAGGAATATAATTCCACAACAAAAGCCTATATTCAATGGGTTCAAGGACACTTTTAATGCCAAATACTAATCAAACCAATCTAATAGAACTCTCTACGCCAGAGCAAAATCACCAGCACTTCAAAATATTTAAGCCATATGGTTTTTTAAGTCAGTTTATACCCGAAACACGAAAGAAGAAAAAGGTATTAGGTGAGTTATTTAATTTCCCTGATAAGATTATGGCTATTGGCAGACTTGATCACGACTCAGAAGGATTATTGTTACTCACAACTGATGGTATGAAAAGCTTTCAAGTAAGAGATAAAGCTATTGAAAAAGAGTATTACGCGCAAGTTGATGGAGAGATTACTCAAGATGCAAT
>JAIELU010000085.1 GCA_019752775.1 Campylobacterales bacterium
TGTTCCTATAATAATATTTGACATTAGTTCGCTCTTTGAAATATTTTTTTAATAATAACAGCTATTTTTTCTATTTCATTTTCTTGAATAGTTCTGAAATCAAGTAGAAGTTTCTCATTTTCTATTCTTGCTATTAGATTATTTTTTCTAAAAAGTTTTTCTAGTTGGTTTGGTTTGTAGGTTTCATTTTTAATACAAAGTGCAATTGATGGTATTTTTTTATTTGGAGTTGTTCCTCCACCAATTAAAGTTTGAGTTTTTATAATTTCACATTTACAAATATCTTTTATTTTTTCAAAAAGACTATTTGCTTTTTGTTCTAAAGTTTCAAGAGTTGCAAAAAGCATATTTAAAGTTGGAATATCATGAAGTTCATTTTTTAAGTATGAATTTAGAGTATCTTCTAAAATACTAAGAGTTATTTTATCAACCCTTAACATTCGTAAAAGTTGATTCTTTTTGATTTTTTCAATTAGTTCTTTTTTTCCAATTATGATTCCAGCTTGAACACTTCCTAAAAGTTTATCACCTGAAAAACTCAAAAGAGAAGGATTATATTTCATGATTTCTAAAATAGATGGTTCTTTTTGAGATAGATTAAAAGGTAAATCAATAATATGTCCACTTCCCATATCATAGTAATCAATTATGTTGTTTTCATTGGCTATTTTTACAATTTCTTCAAAATCAACTTCACTTGTAAATCCTTCGATTGAATAGTTTGATTTATGTACTTTCATAAGCATTGATGTGTTTTCATTTATAGAATTTTCATAATCACTTAAATGAGTTTTATTTGTAGTCCCAACTTCTTTTAAAATAGCTCCGCTTTGATTCATAACTTCAGGAACTCGAAAACTTCCTCCAATTTCCACAAGTTCTCCCCTGCTTACAACTACTTCTTTATTCTTTGAAAAGGTATTTAAAATCAAAAAAACAGCACTTGCATTGTTATTTACAACAATTGCATCTTCGCAGCCTGTTAAATTTTGAAGAGTTTTTACAATATGAGAATATCTTTCACCTCTTTTACCCTCAAGTAAATCATATTCAAGATTGTTGTAAGAAGTTGCTATTTCTATGGCTTTTTCTAGACTTTTTTTGTTTATTAAACTTCTACCTAGATTTGTGTGAATTATGATTCCTGTGGCATTTATCAAAGTTTGTAATGACGGAGTTGTGATCGATTCATACTCTTTTAGTACATTTAAAACTATGGTGTTTTCATCTATATTTTGGATTTTATTATTCAGTATATCTTCTCTTAAAATTGCTATTATTTTTTTTGAAATTTTAGTAATTAAAGTTGTAGATAATCCTTCAAAAGCTTTGTTTGTGATAAACTTATCAACCTTTGGAATGGATTTTAGTAAAGACATTTTTACCCTTTCAGATTGTTTTAAAATTGTTTTATGTAATATTCACTTGTTAATAAGTGGGAGGTTAGTGTACCTGGTGGGCACCACAGGCTTCAACCCTGATTGACGGTTTATGTGTAATACGCCGTGGTAGGTTCGATTCCTACACCTTCTCGCCACTTTAAATTTAAATAATTATATCTTATCCACAATACTAAAAAGCTTAACTTAGGTAAAGTTTTTTTTACTTATTTCTTAAAAACCAAAAATTGCTTCTCAATATATTTTAGATATAATCACAACTATTTTTAGTAGAAAATTCAAGGAAAAAAATGAAAAAAGTATTTTTAGGCTTAATAGTTTTAGTTGTATTAGTAGGTACAATAATTTTTATTAATAAACCTCTATCTTCAAATGACTCAAAACAAAATGTTCAAAATAATAAAGAAAAACCTAATTTAGGATTTGAAACTTTACAAGATAAAGCTAAAAAAGGCGATTCTAAGGCTCAAAATGAATTAGGAAATTTGTATGCAAATGGTTCAATTGAAGACCCTACAAATAAAGCAGCTTTAAAATTGTTTGAACAATCAGCAAATCAAGGATATGCAGAAGCTCAATATAATCTGGGAACTATGTATCAAAATGCTATTGGAGTAGATCAAGATTTAAAAAAAGCAGTTATGTATTTTAAATTAGCTGCTAATCAAGGGCATAAAGAAGCAAAAGAGAATCTTGAAATATTATGTGAACAAGAATCTACTTTATGTAACTAATTTAGTGAATAATTATAGGCGTAATTCCTCTTGGGATTACTTGTCCTATAATACTTGCATATCCAAATGACAACTCTTCTATTTCTTTTATATATTCTTTTGCATCTTCTTCTTTCATAGCAATTAATAATCCGCCAGAAGTTTGAGCATCACAAAGTAGAGCTTTGCAATGAATTGATAAATTATTCATATATGTAATTTTATCTTCTACATATTTCATATTTCTTTTTGTTCCACCTGGAATTACATCATCATTTGCTAAATCAATTGCTTCATAAACTATTGGAACATTATTGCATGAAATTGAAAATGAAACTAGCTCATTTATACATTCTAAAGCATGACCCATAAGTCCAAATCCTGTAACATCTGTACATGAACTTACATCATATTTTCTCATTATTTTTGATGGTAAGAAGTTTAAACTAGCCATTATTTTTGCGCAATCTTTTATAATATCTAAAGGTAATAAATCTCTTTTTATTGCTGTTGATAAAATTCCCATTCCTAAAGGTTTTGTTAAAACTAATACATGACCAATTTGGGGCGTATTATTTCTAATAATTTTATCTGGATGAATCATTCCTGTAACTGATAAACCATAATACATTTCAGGTGACTCAATAGTGTGACCACCTAATAAAACTCCACCACACTCTTTGATTTTTTCATTTACACCTTTTAATATTAGCCCTAAAGC
>JAIELU010000107.1 GCA_019752775.1 Campylobacterales bacterium
AATAAAGTTTCTAAATCTAACCTTTGCTCTTTTGATTGATACCTTTCCCCTATAAACGGTGGATTACCCAAAATATAAGTTAATTTTTCACTATTTATCACATCTTCCCAAGGAAATTGAAGTGAGTTTGCATGAACGATATTTGCAGATTTTTTAAGTGGAAGTCGCACGAAATATTGCCCAAAATATTCACTTATCATCATATTCATTTGGTGGTCAATTAGCCACATAGCCACCTGTGCAATTTGAGCTGGAAACTCTTCTACTTCTATTCCATGGAATTGGTCAACATCACACCAGATAATTGAGCTTATATCAAGTACACTTTCTGTGTGTAAAATCTTTAGTATTTCAAGTTCTAAAATTCGTAGTTCTCTATATGCGATAATTAGGAAATTTCCACTTCCACAAGCTGGGTCTAAAAAGTGCAGAGTTGATAACTCTTTGTGAAATTCGGCTAGTTGTTTTTTATTTTTTTTGACCTTTTCAAATCTCTCATAAAGCTCATCTAAAAATAAAGGACGAATAAGTTTTAAAATATTTGCTTCACTTGTATAGTGAGCACCTAAATTTCTTCTGTGAGCTTTGTCCATGATTGATTGGAAAAGTGAACCAAAAATTGCTGGAGATATTTTGCTCCAATCAAGATAACAACATTCAAGTAAAATATCTCTCATTTTACTATCAAAAGATGGTATTGGTAAAAACTCTGCAAAAAGTTTTCCGTTTACATAGGGGAAACTTGCCAAATTTTCATCAAGATTTTTTAGTCTTTTATCAAATGGAGTGTTTAATACTTGGAAAAGTTCTGTAAATCTACTTCCAATATCACTTCCATCTTCATGGGTTCTATTTTCTATAAACTCTGTAAATAATCTTCTTTCAAAAATAGCTGTATCTTCTGCAAACTCTAAAAATAAAAGTCGCACTAAAAAGTGTTCAAGTGCATGACCATAATAACCAGTTTCTTTTAGTACATCATGAAGTTTTCCCATAAGTTGGGCTGCTTTTATGTTTATTGGGTCTTCTGCTACAACTTTATGTTTTGTATAACCTGCAATAAAACCAAAAAGATGAACATTTTTATATAATTCACTTAGAGTAAATTCGTAGTTTTTGTCTTCTTCTAAATCATAAAGTTTAAAAATTTCAAAATCAGAAATAAGTATATATTTTGGAAGTTCAGCTTCTTTTAGCCCTGGGAAATAGTCAAGTGCTTGAGTGTAAGCTTTATCTAAATCTTTGCCTCGAGATTTATGTTCAACAAGAAGTGTACCTTTCCAAAAAAGGTCGATTCTTCCTCTTTTTTCACCTAGTTTTTTAACTGGTTCTTCAAATGAAGCTACTCTTTTTCTACTAATTCCAAAAATATTAAAAAAATCATTCCAAAAACTTTGAGATTCTGCGTGTTCTTTTTCTTCAGTTTCCCATTCTTTTGAGAAGTTGATTGCTCTATTTTTTATTTCATTCCAACTTAATGCCATTTGTAAACCTTGATTATATAGTTATTTATTATAACTAAGCATTGCTTTCAAAACATGTTCAACTAACTCATCTCCCCCAAACTCCCACAATCCAATCTATAAACTTTACTCACTAAACTATCTATAAAACTTCTATGATGAGATACTATTATCATTGATTTTTTGATTGAGTTTAAAATTTCTATTATTCGTTTTTCGCTTTGTTCATCGAGGGCATTTGTGGGTTCGTCTAAAAGTAGGATTTTTGGTTTTAGAATTAGAAGTCCTGCAAGGGCTACTATTTTTTGTTCACCTCCGCTTAAATCAAAAATTACTCTATTTTCTAAGTGCGAGATTTGTAATTCTTGTAGAATTTGTTTTCCTTGATTTAAAGCATCTTCTTTTGAAATTCCTTTTGCTCTTAGGGAAAAAATTACATCTTCTATTACTGTTGGGCATAAAAAATGATTTGTTACATCTTGGGGTAAATATCCTATATCACTTCTGTATTTTGAAAAATCTTTTAACTCGTTTATTTTATTATGGAAGATTTCTATATAACCAGAACTTGGGTTTATCAGTCCTGCGATAATTTTTAGAAGTGTGCTTTTCCCGCTTCCATTTGAGCCAACTATTGCTATTTTTTCTTCATGTCCTAAATTCAAAGATATATCTTTGAAAATTTGTTTATCTTCATTTTCGTATGAAATAGCTCTTAAATTTACGGAACAACTCATTTGTACAAAACCTTTATTAAAATAATAATTCCCACAAAAAACACAACTAAAATATCTTTTATAGAAATTTTGTTTGTTTCAAGCAAAAATATTTGAGAATTAAAACCTCGTGCAATCATACTAAGCTGCATATCTTCTGATTTTTTTATGGCTTTTATAAACATCATAGCAAAGATATTACCAAATGTTTGATAAACAAACATAGAAGTTTGAGCTTTGAAACCTCTGGCTTTTAAGCTATTTTTGATATTTTTAAACTCGATTAATAAATACTCTATTAAGCAAATCGTGAAATAAAATATTGAGATAAATTTAGGACTAACTTTTAAAATATTAAATCCTCTTACAATATCAAAGCCTTTGGATTTGTAAAAGATTGTGATATTAAAAAGTAAAATTAGATTTGTTCGTAAAAACAACTCAATTGCTATTTTATGGTCTTCAAAAGCTACAAATAAAACCAAAGTTAAAATAAAAAAATTTAGTAAAAATAGCTTTTTAAATATCTTTATTAAATCTTTTTTTTCATAAATCAAAACCAATAAAACTGGCAAAATATAGAAATATTCTAAAGAAG
>JAIELU010000019.1 GCA_019752775.1 Campylobacterales bacterium
GCGCCAATTCGATGCTACTGTAAAAAAAGCGCACGCATGCAGAGGCACACAAGGTGTAATTTATTGGCATTATGTAATTATTAATTGTAAGGCAATAAAATTTGAAGATATTACAGTAACTTCCCAGCCAAATAGACCTAAAATACCACCTGTTGAAATAATAGATATAAAACAAATCAAAAGAGGAATTACAACCCATCTTATTCGTCTAAAGATGTACCACAAAATAAACATAAATATTAAAACTAAACTAATACCATAAATAAGAAGGTCATTTTTAACAAAACTAATAGCATCACTTGCTATCATATTTACTCCACCTAGGAATATTTTTCCATTAGTTTCGTGATTTTTTATAATACTTCTTATATTTTCTATATTTTTTGCATCATTTTTTCTTATTAAATCTCGATAATTTTTAAATTCAATAAGTGTTTTTTCTAACTCAATTTTTTCTTCTTTTGTAATATTTTCTTCTTTTTCTTTTGCTGATAAAGAATTTCTTTTTTCTAGAAGCTCAAAATACTTTGTATCATTTTTTATATTTAGAATTAGGGCAGTTGTTTTGAAATCAGCACTTACTAAAGCATTTTTGTATAAAGGAGAGGTTAAAAACTCATTTTTTATAAGTTCCTTATCAAACTCTTTAGTTTCCATAGAATCAACACCAGCAACTAAATCAGAAATAGGTCTAATTGGAGATTGGAGTAAAGGAACAGTTAAAATAGACTCAACATCTTCAATATTTTTAACAGTTAAAAATTCTTTTGAAAGATTTCGTATGGTATCAAGGCTTTGATTTGAAAGTAAATTCTCATGAGGAGTAAAAGTTACAATTAAAAAGTTTGAATTATTATACCTTTTATTAATTTCTCTAAAAAATTTTAAATCTTTATCGTCATCCAAAAGTAAAGTTTCAGCAGAAGCATCAACTTCCACTTTTGTAGAGTAATATCCCAAAACAGAAACAAATAAAGATAGAAGTAATAAAACAAGGATTGGATACTTTAAAATAAAAGTATCATATATTTTTTTCATCATTATTTTGTATTTGGTTTTTCAAGTAAAACTAACATTTCATCAAAAGTTTTCTCTTTTAATAATCCTGCAAATTGTTGTCTATATGTTTGAATAATACTAACTCCCACTAAATCAACATCATAAATCAACCATTGTTCATTATTGTCTTTTGATTTGTTATAAAAATTATAGTTTATTTTATAACTACCTTCTTTTCATAAAAGTTCAGTTTCTAGTTGTAATCTTGCATTTTTATACGGATTTAAACCTAGAATTTTTACTTTTTGGTCATTATATAATTCTAATTTTTCGATATATGAATTTTTTAATTTTGTTTCAAATATTTTTGTAAACTCTTTTTGTTTTGGCTCAGATAATGTATCCCAAGTCTCTTTCCCAAGAGCAATTCTTGCCATTAATTCATAATCAAAAACTTCATCAATTATTTTAATAATTTGTTCACCTTTTTTATTTGTAGGTAAATTTTTTTGTTCTAGAATTGTTAAAACATTATCAATTTTCTTTGTCATTATATCTTGTATTTCATCTTGTTTTAAAGCATTTGCTGATGTACTAATAAAGCCAACTAATAATAATATTTTAAATAATTTTTTTAATTTCATTTTTATTCCTCAATCTGTTTTTTTCTTGCTTGTGTATAAATATCTCTTAAAAATGGATACAAATCTAATGCATCTTTTTTCAAAGATTCATATTGTCCAAGTTTTAAAGAGTTTGAATTAATTGCATTAACTCCTTGGATAGCCATTTGTTGTTCAAAAGTATTTGGAATTTTATATTGTATATCTCCATCACCTATTATAGTTAATGGGCTAACAAAAGCATCACCTACTAGTCCTGCAATATCTCTTAAATTAGATGGTCCTAAAAATGGTAATACAACATGAAATCCTTGACCAACTCCATAAAAACCTAAAGTTTGACCAAAATCTTCTTTATGTGCATTCATGTGAAGTTCATTTGTTGCTGGATCTAAAAAACCTGCTAATCCCCAAAGTGTATTAACCAAAAATCTACCTAATTCTTCAGTTGAATTTTGAAATTTTAGTTGTAATAAATTATTAGTAAGCCTAACTGGAAACATAATATTTTCAAAAAAATTATTAATTCCTATTCGAATTGGTTCAGGTGTAACATATGCATAACCTTTTGAAATAGGATTTAAAACATAGATAAAAGTTTTGTCATTAAAAGTAGTCATTATTCTATTGTAACCACTTAATGGATCAAATATTTCTTCATTATTTGTTGAAAATTCAGAATCAAATTCATTGTCAAAATCATTATTATTAGTATCGTTGTTTTCATTTGCAAAACTAAAAGTTAATAGTAATAGTATAAAAATAAGATTTTTCAAATTAGCCCTTTTTTTAATAACCCGTATTATATTCTAAATATGTAGAAACAATGATTAAGTGTTAATCTACTTATAAAGTATTTATTACAAACCTGATATAATGACAAAAATTTTGAAAAACAAAATGGAGTTATTATGGGTAGAGCCTTTGAATATAGAAAAGCTGCTAAGATGAAAAGATGGGGAAATATGTCAAGAATTTTCCCCAAATTAGCAAAAGCAATTGAAATGGCAGCAAAAGCAGGTGTTGCTGATCCTGAAATAAATTCAGCACTTAGAACAGCTATTTTAAATGCAAAAGCTGAAAATATGCCAAAAGCAAATATTGATGCTGCAATAAAAAGAGCATCAGGAAAAGATTCTGCAAATTTTGCT
>JAIELU010000232.1 GCA_019752775.1 Campylobacterales bacterium
TTATAAGGAAACAAAACCAGTCAAAAAAGGGGGTAAACCTATTTATTTATATAAGAAACTTATACAAAGAAGCCATTAAGAAAAGCTTCCTCTTTATCAGAAGATTCCATCGTTCAAAGTGATCAAGATATTTTAAAAGTAAAAGATGATGTTAGTAAAATAAACCAAGACACAATAACTCAAAAAGAAGATAGCTCTTTTTTCTATAAAGTTATGGAGAAATTTGACAGCAGTTATTATGAAAAAAAGGTTAATGAATACAAAGATGCCGTTGATAATTCAAGTCAATATATTATTGATTTGATTATTGTATTTATATTTCAAACTATACTTTTACCTATTATCTTTTTGTTTTTACTCTATTCTTTTGTGAAATCAATATTTAATATTAGAAGAAACTAATGAAAAAAAATATTTTAATCACTGGTTGTAGCTCTGGTTTGGGACTTGCTCTTACAAATTATTATTTACAAAAAGGTTTCAAAGTTTATGGCATCAGCAGAAACAAACCTGAAATACAAAATATAAACTTCACTCATATAAGTTTTGATTTATCTCAAATATCAGAAATAAAAACCTCTTTAATCACTATTTTTAAAGAGATAAAAAATCTGGATTTAGTATTTCTAAACGCAGGGATGTTAGGAAAAATCAAAATCCTAAAAGAGCTTAAGATAGAAGAAATGCAAGAAGTATATAGTCTAAATGTCTATGCAAATAAAGAACTTCTTGATATTTTAATGCAAATTAATGTTAAAAATATATTTATTATCTCATCTGGTGCTTCAAAAACTGGCTACAAAGGTTGGGGTTCATATAGCTTATCAAAAGCTGGAGTTAATATGCTTGTAAATTTGTACTCAAATGAAATGCCTAATACAAAAATAATAGCTCTTGCTCCTGGCGTTATAAAAACACAAATGACAGATTATATAAGATTTGAATTAGATGAAAATACATTTACCTCAGCAAAAAAGCTTAATGATGGAATTATTCAAACTCCTGATGAAACAGCTATTAAAATTGATGCTTTTATAAATATAATTGATGAGTTTGAAACCGGTTCTTATGTGGATGTAAGACAGATATAAACAAAAAAACTTGTTTATATCTTCTTTGTTTTGTTTTATCAGATTTTCAGATTCTTAAATTTCTCATAAAATTACTAGCAATTAGAGAAGCTCTTTCTTTAAATTTTAGTGCAATATCTTCTGTATAAAGTTTATCTAATGTTTCAAAAAACAGTTTTATTCATGTTTCAAATGATTCCCTATCTAAGCCTGATATTTGTGTATGTGGCGCAAGGGGAGAGCCATTATAATCTCCATGCCCAAAAGATATTGTGTACCAAAAATCTGTAAGTATTTTTAAAAGTAAATATTTTTTCATTTTTTAAAACTTTTGTATAATAAAGTTACTACTAATTTATTTATATTTTCTTTTGTGATTTCATTATTTTACATTTTATTGTTTCTTTCTATTAATTGATATTTAAAAATTGATGCTATTATAAAAAAAACTGCAAATAGATAAAACTAATTTATTAATGATGAGTAACTTCATTCCGCCCTGCTTTTAAGCCAAACATAGTCAATAATCCTATCGCTATTATTAATAGTACGAGTGCTGTTGTCCATGATTTTGATACATCATAAATAAAACCAAGTACCAAAGGTCCAAAAGCTGCAAGAAAATATCCAGCTGATTGTGACATTCCTGAAAGTTCTGCTGCTTTTTTTGCATCTGGTGTTCTTTGTGTTATAAAGCCTATTGCTAAACTAATAGCTCCACCCATTCCAAGACCTAAAAATATCATTGAAACTATAATAGCAAATGATGTTTGTGCATATAAAAATATTATCATTCCAATCAAATATATCAAAGAAACCAAAGTAGCGATTAATTTTTGATTTTTCATTTTATCTGCAATTATCGGAACTATTAAAGTAGCAGGTAATCCAACTAATTGGAATAACAACAACATCATTCCAGCAAAGTGACTATCAAAACCTTTGAAAATCAAAATCGAAGGCATCCACGCAATTAAGCTATAAAATATCAAAGATTGTGTTCCCATATACAAAGTTACCCACCAAGCAAGGGATGTTTTCCATATTGATTTACTAATCATTTGTTCTTGGGCTTTTATATCATCACTATTATTATAATTTTCAGATTTTTTAAGTTGTGGAAGCCATACCAATAAAGCAATAAAAGCTAAAACTACCCACATTGCTAAAGATGTATTCCAATCATAAATATTTGTAATAGGAATACTCACGCCTGAGCCAATAGCTGCAAATATACACATACTTGTAATATAAATACTTATTACACTTCCAGCATTTTTTTTAAATTTATGTTTTATTACACTTGGAATTAATACATTTCCTATTGCTATTCCAATTCCTATAAAAACAGTTCCAGCAAATAAGCCAAAAACTTGCATATAAGAACGAACAAATAAACCTATGATTATAAATATTAATCCTACAAACATAGTTTTACCATGTCCAAATTTATGATTTATTTTTGCGACAATTGGTGAAAATATTGCAAATGCTAATAATGGTAAAGTTGTAATAAATCCAGCCATACTACTATTTAGTTTATATTGCTCTTGGATTAAATCAATTACAGGTCCTACTGATGTAATAGGCGCTCTTAAATTAAATGAAACAAAAATGATTCCTAAAAAAACTACCCATAAATGAGTATTTATTTTCATAGATTTAGTTTTCATTAGATTTCCAAGATTTTATTTATAA
>JAIELU010000125.1 GCA_019752775.1 Campylobacterales bacterium
ATCTTTTCTAAAATATTATTAGATGGCAATTTAAGCTCCTAAATTAATTATTATTTTGATTGTAACCAAAGTTTTATCAATAGTAAATAAATTATTACACATTAAATCTGAAATGCATTATGTCACCATCTTGCACCACATATTCTTTACCTTCAAGTCTTAATTTACCAGCTTCTTTACATTTAGATTCACCACCTAAATTTACAAAATCTTCATAAGCTATAACCTCAGCTTTTATAAATCCTTTTTCAAAGTCATTATGAATTACTGCTGCTGCTTGTGGTGCTTTTGTATTTTTTCTAATAGTCCAAGCTCGAACTTCCACTTTTCCAGCTGTAAAATAAGATTGTAAACCTAATTTATCAAAAGCTTTATGAATAATTTGCTCTAAACCTGACTCAACAACACCTAAATCTGCTAAAAATTCACTTGCTTCATCATCTTCAAGTCCAATTAATTCTTCTTCAATTTTTGCACATAAAACAATAACATCAGCACCAACACTTTGAGCATGTTCTTTTAAAATATCAACAAATTTATTTCCACCATCTGCCAATGAATCTTCATCAACATTTGCTCCATAAATTACATCTTTATTTGATAAAAATCTAAGTTCTTTATCAAGAGCAATAAACACTTCATGCTCTTTATTTTCAAATGTTTTTACAGGTTGTAATTCAGCTAAGTGAGCAAATACTTCTTCTGCAATAATTAAAGAAGCTGCTGCTTCTTTTGAAGCTTTTGATTGTTTTTTTAATCTATCAACTTTTTTTTCTAATTGAGAAATATCAGCGTAAATTAGTTCTGTTTCAATAATTTCAATATCTCTTAAAGGATTTACATCACCCTCAACATGTACGATATTTCCATCTTCAAAACATCTAACCATATGTAAAATAACTTCAACTTCTCTAATATTTGATAAAAATTGATTTCCTAAACCTTCACCTTTTGAAGCACCTCTTACAAGACCTGCAATATCAACAAAATCAATAGTTGAATGTTGGATTTTATCAGGGATAACAATTTTTGCTAAGGCAGTTAATCTTTTATCAGGAACTGGAACTATTGCTTTATTTGGCTCAATTGTACAAAATGGATAATTTTGTGCTTCTGCATTTTGTGCTTTTGTTAAAGCATTGAATGTTGTTGATTTACCCACATTTGGAAGTCCTACTATTCCTACACCTAATCCCATTATAATCCTTTTATCATTATTTATATTTATACTACAACACCTGTCAAAAAATGAAGAAGGTATTTTTTTCAAACAGATTATAAACGAAATATGCAAAAAAGTAGATAAAATCTATCTAATTAGATATTTGAAACTTACTCCTAATAGTCGCAAAAATCTGCTATTAAACTTTTACTTTTGCTTCAAGCTTCTTCATAATTTCAATTACATCTAAAATATCATCTTGTTCTTTTTCTGATAAACCATCAAATTGGCTAGATAATGGGTGATTATCATTTCCTAAAATATCTTTTACACTTGAAACTGCTTTTCCGATATTTATATATTGTTTTTCAAAAACTATATTTTTTATTCTAACCATTAGCTCTATTTGTTTTTGAGAATAACTACCTAATGAGATAAAATTATCCAAGATTTTATTTGCAACTTGTTTATCTGTTGAATTTATAATCTCTTCTAAAAGAACTTGGAAATCATTTGTTTCATCTAGTTTATCTTTTATGTTTTTTTCTATATCAAAAATATAATGTTTAATATTTTCAATATCCAAACTTGTAATCAATTTACTTTTTTCAAGTTGTTGAATCAAAACTAAATTATCTAAGTACTCTTTTAATCTTTTTTGAATTTCCGTTTGAATAGATATTTTATCTACGAAATCACTACTATTATGTTCTCTTATCTCTTCAATATTATCTTTAAAATTAGTTTCAATAGGAGAGATAAAACCTTTATCTATAGATAAATCTGCAATATCTTCTAACTCTTTTCTAATAGTCTCTAAATCATTTATATTAGATAAATTAAATTCATTTGCTAAAACTTTATTTATCATTTCGATTTTATTTTTGATTGCTATAAAACTACCATTATTTTCTTTTGATTTTAAAATCTTACATCTAGCTTTTAATGTATCTGCATATTTCTTATTATCTTTATTTTTTAAAATCAGTTCTTCTGAATTTAAAATTTCCATTTGAAATCTTTGTGTTTCAAATTTTGTATTATCTTCAATATAATCAGATATTGTTTTTATATCTACATAAACTTTATCCGTAATAATATTTAAATCAAGTAATTGCAACTCTTCAATTATAAATCTATTTTTCTTTAGTCTATAATCACTTAAATCCAATTTATCTATTTGAGATTTTACAGTTTTTATCAGTTCATTTTTAAAAGCACCCTCTTCTAAAATTCTTATTAACCCTACTCTTTTTAAGAACAATCTTTCTTTTAAAGATGTTGTTTTACTTGATGGCACACCCTCAGGAGTTAGTCCAAAATAAGTGAAGTTCATACCAAAGTCAAAGATATAAAACTCTTTTTTATTTAATCCTTCACCCAATAAATTTGGACATAATCTTGTACCTCTTCCTATCATTTGCCAAAATTTAGTTTTTGATTTAACAGGTTTGAAAAATACTAGATTTAATATTTCAGGAACATCAATTCCAGTATCAAGCATATCAACACTAATAGCTATTTGAGGATTTTTATTTGGATTTTTAAAGTTATCCATCAAAGTATCTTTATGTGATATT
>JAIELU010000088.1 GCA_019752775.1 Campylobacterales bacterium
TTGAATAAAAAGTGATTCATATTTTACTTTTTTTGTAATAAAATCACTTGAACTAGGAACTGGATTTATAGCACTTGAATCTCTTGTTTCTTCTCTAAATTCAACTCCTGTTGTAATGATATTTGAATCATTTAAACTATAAGTTAGATTTGATTCAATAGTATCAATTGTTACATTTGCACTAAATTTTGTACTAACTGGACCTGCAAAAGTTATAGGAGTAGTTTCATTTCTTTTTTTATAGTATGAACGATAAACTTTTGTTTGACCTGATAAATCATCATTTATTTGATATTTTAAATCACTTGAAACATCAAATCTTCTATTATTATCTTCAGAGTTTACAGGTGTATTTGTGATTAATCCACCACCTACATACTGCGCACTTCCGATATAAGTTCCTTCTCTATTCTCATCTAAATAATTTAAATCAACTCCTAAAGTTACGCTATCATTTAAATCTTTTTCAATTCTTGTTCCTACATTTTTTACATTTGCATCATCACTAAATGTTACTTTGTTTGTCCCACTAATTCCATTTTGAGGATTTGCAACTAATACTGCGCCCGTTGTTGGATTTGTAGCAACTTGTGTATAACTTTTATTTTTTGAATATGAATTTGTATCAATGATTGAGCCAAAAAGCTTATATTTTATATCTTCTTTTGTTCCTGATGTTGTGAAGTTTACATTTTTTTCTTTTGCTTCACCATGTCCATTTTGTCCATATTTTACATCAAGAGTTGAGCTATTTTTATCAACTTTTTTAGTAATTATGTTTATTACTCCACCAATTGCATCAGAGCCATAAAGGGTAGACATAGAACCCTTTACAATTTCAATTCGCTCAATCATTGCTGCTGGAATTCTATTTAATTCATAAGGACCTTCAGTTTCTCCTGATAATCTTTTCCCATCAATTAAAATTAGTGTGCCATTAGCTCCTGCCCCTCTTATTGAAACAGAAGCTTTTGAAGCTGAACTTGGGTGTGGAAATCTTCCAAATTGGGCATTTATTGATGGAATTTTTTCAAATACATCTTTTAGAGTTGATGCTGAAATTTTTTCAATATCTTCTTTTGTTACAATAATAACAGAAGCACTTACCCCATCTATATTTTTTTCAGTTTTTGTGGCAGTTGTAACTGTAACATCTTCTAACGCAGTATTTGCAAAACTATTTTGAATTAAAACAAAACTCGTGATTGTTGAAAGCAAGACTAATTTTTTCATTTTTTTCCTTATTTGTAATATAAATTTGAATCGGGAATTTTCCCACCTATTGATTTTGGTTCACTTTTTTCTAAAATATTAAAGAAAAACTCCAAATCATCTTTTGCTTCAATTGCTTTTATACTTTCAAAAGAAACATGTTCAATTGAATCAGCAAGTCCTTGAACTTCTAGCATTGGAAGAGTTTTTACAACTAAAGTAGCAGCTTCTTTGGGATTTTGTTTATACCAGTTAAGTGATTTTTCATATTCTGCTAAAAATCTATTTATTAGCTCTTCTTTTCCTTTTGTATCTCCTAAAAAAGCAATTCCTGCTTGTGGTATTTTTGCTTTAGTTTGAAATAATTCTCCCCACTCTTTTTGTAAATCTACACTTCTATATAAATCAGGTGCAACTACACTTATTGGAAAAGATTTAGTTTTTCGCAAAGCAATTGAAATAGCAGGTTCTGCTAAAAGTGCATGGTCAACTCTTCTTAAAACCAGCATTTGCATAGCATCAACTGGACTTGCAACATATTGGATTTTGAAATCTTTTTTAGGGTCAAGCCCACTTTTTTTTGCAAGTTCTTGAAAAACAATATCAGGCATATCAGCTCTAAAAGGAACAGCAATCTCTTTATCTTTAAAATCTTTTAGTGTTTTTAGATTTGGATCACGGCTTATCATTCCTAATATGCCCCAAACAGAAACATTTAAAAGTTTTATATCAACTTCTTTGTTATATAAAGTTGCTGCTACATTTGTAGGAAGTGCAATAAAATCTACATCACCTTTTAGTATTAAAGCTCTTAGTTCATCTGGATTTTTCCATAATCTAAACTCTATTTTTTTATCTAAATCTTTTAATGCATCAGTTTGTATCATATGCATAATAGGATGAGATACAGTTGCAAATGGACCTGCAACTACTATTTTATTTTCATCTTTTGCAAAAAGTGAGAATAAAAAAACAAAACAAAATAAAAATATTTTTTTCAAAATAAAACTCCTTTTTAAAGTTAACCTTTTATTCCATCCGCTCTAGAGCTTAGTAAAAATGGGGAAAAGATTTTTATATAAATAATAAATGGAATACTCCAAAAAATTGAAGATATTATGTAAGCTGGTATTGCATACTCTTCATAAAATGGAATAAAACTTCTAATAAATGTTGAAATAATTATTAAAAAAACTCCAAGATGAAGCCAATTATTTGTAAATATTTTTCTTCCTGTATGAATAGTTGAAATAATTATCATAACTATAAAAAACACTAAACCAAAAGTCCCCGTTGTTAAAAAATGTCTAAAATGATTTAAAGCATTTATTTTTTCATTTAAATAATCAAAACCTAAAAAACCATAACCAAGTGCTGTCATAACTACAATACTCATTAAATAAATGATAAAAGGTTTAAGTAAAATATTGTTATCTTTTAGAACAAAATCATTTAATATCCCTAAAATTGAAGCCATACAAGCAAGTGCTAAATAGGCTAAAATTGAGTTATTTGGAAATAA
>JAIELU010000126.1 GCA_019752775.1 Campylobacterales bacterium
TATTGATTTTGAGTGAAGAGTTTTGATTGTAATCAAAGGGAAAACCTTCTCCTGGCTGAGTTGGGTCATAAAACATTGGTGAGTTTGTAGGAAGGACTCTAATATTTACATTTTTTAAAGTTATTGCCTTTTTTACTAAAATATTATAATCATTAAAATTCGAATTTTCTATTTGTTTATCAAACCAAGAAATCGTTGCTAATTGATGATTTTCTAAATAAACTTTTTTATTTTTGTAAGATTGTCCCCACATAGCTTCTAATTTTGGAAAAGAGACTTTTGTTGAGTTCCAAGGTTTGAAATATTTATCAAAAAAATCTTTTGAAACAATCTCTGAATTAAAAGAGTTATCATTTGCTATTGTTGCTAAAACTTCTATATCACTATTTTTTACTTGTAATACTGGTTCTTTTACAGAACAAGCACTAAATAATAAAATTATAACTAAAATAAGTAATATTTGACTGTATGATTTACTCATTTTTATCCTTTGTATAATATTAATTTTTCATTAATTGTACCATTTTATGGTTAAAATCTTGACTAAGTACTTTTTACAATATTTAAAATCCAAAATTTTTGAAAAGTTTATAAAAAATAGTTCCTAAAATAAAACAAATATTTATTGTCATACTAAGAAAGAGACAAGTTCTTTTTTTTAGTAATTTATTGTTATAGTAAATAAAATTTCTTAGGAAAATAATATGTACAAACTCTCAATAAATAAAGATTTATTTGATAGTATTTTATTAAAAAAGATTAAACTATTAGAAAAAGAAAATACTAATTATTGGAAGAAAGAATTACTTGAACCTATAATAATTGATGATAAATTAACATATAAAATTAAACAATTTGAAAAAATAATTCTAACAAATGGGCTAGGTGAAGATAAACCTCAAATGACTATTGAGTGCTTAAGAGTTGATTATTCACTAGAAAATGCCTGTTTTGAGTTTTATCTAGGGAAAATACTAGAAAAGAAAAATACAACTATTAATGAAACCCAAAAAGATATTCTAATTGAACAATTATTAAAAGAAAAAGAAGAGTTGGAAAATATTTTAATAGAGATTAGAAATAGTAAAATCTTCAATAACTAGAAATTATTCTAGTTATTGAAATAATAGATTATTTGATGATTGTGTCAGCAATTTCATTCATAGTAGCTTCAGTCATATCTTTTACTTGACCTACCATTAAACCTTTTTGAGCTCCACCATAAGTTCCATCTTGATAACCTTTAAGTGCAGAAACAAAATCAGCTTTTGATAAATCTTTAATGATTTTAGATTTTCCTAAAGCAGCTTTTTCACCATTTGCACCATGACAAGCAGCACATTTAGCATAAGGGTTAGCAAAAGCAACACATGCAGTTAATAAAGATGCAGCAATAATAATTTTTTTCATAGATAATCCTTTTTATTTGTTATTATAATTATAATAGAATTTAGATTAGACTTTATTGATTTCAATCAATAAATTTTAAAATAAACTCTTTTTTTAGTTCATCTTTATTTATTTTATTTTTATCAGATGGAATTAAGGGTAAAGATTTTTTATAAATAATTTTTGATGGAATCATATAAGAAGCTAAATGTTTTTTTAATTCAAATAAAATTTCGCTTGAATTTAATTCATTTTTTCCTGTATACACTAAAACTATTTCTTCTTCAATTTCTTTGTTTTCTATAGAAAAAACCGTACATCTTTCGATTTCTTTAATTTTTTGTTCAACTACTGATTCAATTTCAAAAGGGCTTACTCTAAATCCTCTAGTTTTAATCATATCATCATGTCTTGAAACAAAGTAGAAATATCCTTCTTCATCTTTATAAACATAATCACCTGTTTTTACAACAATTTCATCGCTTAATTGACCTTCAAAATTAATTACATTTTTTAAAATATCAATAGATTTAAATCTTTGCTCAGTTACTTGTGGCGCATTCCAAAAACCTTTATATATGTATCCACCTCTATGAATTAACTCTCCAACAATTCTTGGCGCACATTCATTTCCATTTTCATCAATAACATATAATTCAACATCTGGAATTGCTTTTCCAATAGATTCAGGTCTTATTTTTAATTGACTAGGATCTAAATAAGTTGATCTAAATGCTTCTGTTAATCCATGCATTGAAAAAAGTTTAGCATTTGAAAAATATTTTTCTATATCAGTCATCATTTTAGCTGTTAAATTTCCACCTGAAGAGGTAATAATTCTTACATCTTTTAATAATTCAGCACTTGGAAGTTTATATATATCTTCATCAAACATTTCTGTAATATTAATTGGCATTAATGGAAGAACTGTTATTTTATCATTGATAATATGATTGAAAAAATCATTTGGTAAAACAAATCTATGAAGTGCTAAAGTTGCTCTTTTATAAAGTGAACAAAAGATTTGATTTAATCCATAATCAAGATTAAAAAGTAAAAGTCCTGAAATAACATCATTTTCTTCAAGTTTTAAATATTGAGATACAACACGTGCTGAATCAATTAAGTTTCTATGTGAAATAACAATACCATTTGGTTTTCCAGAAAGCCCAAAAGAATAAGTAATAACCGCATTATCATGTCCATTTACATCACAAGAGTATAGTTTGTTATAATATTTATAAATCTCTTCAAATGATGGTAACTCTTTATGAGTAGTTTCATAAGAGATAATGTGTCCATCAAATTTAATCTCTTCGATAGA
>JAIELU010000241.1 GCA_019752775.1 Campylobacterales bacterium
TAATCCAACAAAAGCACCACCACAAATAAATAATACATGAGTTGTATCAAAAAGAATTGTTTCAGCAGATGAGTTCTTTCTACTTCCTTTTACGGGAACGTAAACTTCAGCACCCTCAAGAATTTTTAAAAGTCCTTGTTGAACACCTTCTCCACTTACATCTCTTCCACTTGTTGAGCTTTCGCTTTTATTTGCAATTTTGTCGATTTCATCAATATAAACGATACCTCTTTTTGCTTTTTCTAAATCATAATCTGCACTTGCTAATAATCTTGAAAGAATTGATTCAACATCTTCTCCAACATAACCAGCTTCCGTTAATGCAGTAGCATCAGCAACTGCAAATGGAACATCCATGATTCTAGCAAGGGATTTAGCAAGAAGAGTTTTACCGCTTCCTGTTGGCCCTATAAGCATAATGTTTGATTTTTCAATTTCAACATTTTTAACTACTGGTTTATCAATTCTTTTATAGTGATTATATAAAGCAACTGCTAAAACTTTTTTAGCTTCAACTTGACCAATTACATAATCATCTAAATGTTCTTTTATTTTAATAGGAACACTAAGTCCTTTTTGGAACTCTTTTTTACTATCTTTGATAAGCTCTTTTTCAAGAACTTTTGAACACATTGTCACACATTCATCACAAATATGTGAAACTTCACTTGAGAATATTTTTTTTACTTGTGTAATCTCTTTACCACAGAAATCACAATTAAATTTTTCACTCATGACTTTTTATAAATTCATTAATACTCATATCTAAATTAGTTAAATTATGAGTTTTAATAAATTTATCCTCTTTTTTTGTTAATTCGTCTTTACCAAGTACAGTTGTACCACCTTTTAAATCCACAGTTATTTCATTTGCAACCATTCTAAAAGTATCTTTTGAGAAATCAACTCCCAAAAATAAGTATTCTTTGTTTTTTCTATGTTCTTTTAAAATTGGAGGCATTGCATAACCACCCATAGCTTCAGTTAACCAATCAACAAAATCAGCATCAGAGATAATAAAATTCATTTCAGGTTTTGTTGAACCCATTGGTTTAAATAAAATTGGTAAGTCTAAAGTTAGTAATTCTTTTTCAATTCTTGTGTATGTTTTAGTAGCTACATCAAAAGAATAAATTAAAAATCTATCCCAATCAGCAGTTATTCTTGATACTCCTGTGATTAAAAAATGTTCACAGTCACTATAAATTTTTTGTAAGCTATCATCCATATTTGTATCGATGATATATTTTGGTTTAATTGTTTGTAGCCATGTATAAATTGCAGGAAGTTCATACTCTTTTGAAGAGTAAATATGATTAGTCATTTGAATAATGAACTCTCTACCTTTTCTTTGTTCTAAACTCATCGCAGCTCTTGAGTATTCATACATAAGTCTAGGACTCATTGCTCTTCCATTATTAAGGCTTAAAATCATTGAATCGCTATCGTATGGAAGTTGAACTCCATCGCTATTTTTTGTATCTTTAAATACACCCATTCCTAGAAAGGGTATAAGTTCTCCATCTTGTATCTTTTTTATTATATCATCCATGACATCCAGCTCCTGTGTATGACTGATATACCTTGTTCAATTCTACTCTAATTCGATCTAAATTCAGTGGAGTATCTAAGTCACTTGGCATATCAATATGATAGATGGCACCATCTTTACCGATTAAAAAAAGTGCTTTTGTCAATCTATTTTCTAAGCTACCACTTACAATTTTTGTTCCGTACATATTTGCGAACTCTTCATTCACATCAAAAATAGGTATTATTTTCTTAAATTCATAAGGAAAATCAATTTTCTCATTAAAGATAACATATACGAATATATCGATCTTAGCGCCATTTATGAACTCATCAAAAGCTATGATTTCTTCACTAAAATCATCAAAATTTGGAAAAGATAAAAATACCTGAATATTTCTATTTGGACTCGCTTTTTTGATGGTTACTTCTTTATTATTGAGGTTAATTACATCAAAATTTTCAGCCATATAACCAATATCTATAAAATCATCTGTTAGTTCCATTTCTTCGTTTTTGTATAGTATTTTAGAGTTCATATTTTTTTATTTTATACCCCATTTGTCTAAGAGTTATTCCTAACTCTGCTGCTGCATTTGATTGATTGTAATCATTATTTTCAAGTGCCTCAATAATTGCTTCTCTCTCTAATTCTTCTAAAGTCAAACTTTTTTTAGAAATAGGTTTATACTCACTTTTTAGTTTTTGGTCATTTAAAGCAGGAAGTAAAAGTAACATGTCATATTTTGTAATTCCATCTTCATTTCCCATTAATACTATACGTTCAATAGTATTTTCTAACTCTCTTACATTGCCAGGCCACGGGTAACTACAGAGTGCGTCCATCGCTTCGTCTGTGATGGTTACCCTTTTTTTATGATTTTTCATAGAGCGTTCAAGGAAGAAATTAACAAGTTGTTTAATATCTTCACCTCTTTCTCTAAGTGGTGGTAAATCAATAGGAATTACATTTAATCTATAATATAAATCTTCTCTAAATTTTCCATCTTTTACCATTTGTTCTAGATTTCTATTTGTTGCAGCTACTAGTCTTACATTTACTTTTATGGTTTTGCTCCCACCAACTCTTTCAAATTCTCGTTCTTGTAAAACTCTTAAAAGTTTTACTTGAGCTGCTGAACTGACAATTTGTACCAATTATATGCATG
>JAIELU010000171.1 GCA_019752775.1 Campylobacterales bacterium
TAAATAAAACAATTGATGATGAATATAATGTAAAGAAAAAGAAGAATATTAAAATCATAATCATATCCATCATGAACTTAACAGAATTTTTACCTAAATAAGCTCCAAATGTTAACATATCTTGAACTGTTTTAGCCACATCAAATTTTGATATTATTTGAGTTAGTAAATCATTTAAGAAAATAAAATCTTTTAATGAGTTTTGAATAATAATCTTCATATCATTAAGATTTTTGATTAAAGATACTTGATCAACTTTAGTGAAAAAATCAGCAAATGAGAATATACAATATAAAATAGGTATAAAAAATAGTGATGTTAATGCTATTGTCATAATTGCAGTAGCAAAAAATCTACTTTTTAAGGTATTCTCCAAGTACAAAGTTAAAGTACTTGTTGCAACTACTAATAAAAGTGACACAAAAATCGATTTTAGAAATGGATCAAAAAGTTCCACCATAAAAAAAATCATTACAATTGCAATTGCAATTAAGAAATAAGCTGCTTTCAAAATAGTTTTCCTTGAATTAAATCATCATCTAGTTTTTCACTTCCTGGATATGAAAGTCTAAACATTTCATAAGTTTTTAAAGATGCAATTCTTCCTCTAGCTGTTCTTTCTATATATCCATTTGCAAGTAAATAAGGTTCAATAGCATCTTCAATTGTTCCCTCATCTTCACTAAGTGCTGCTGCCATCGTAGAAAGTCCCATTGGTTTTCCCCTGTTTGAAACTAATAATTCGAGTAAATTTATATCCATTTCATCAAAACCTGTTTCATTTACTCCTAATTCATCTAAAGCATATTTACATCTTTTAAGTTTAATTGAATTCTCGTTTTCAACTTCAGCAAAGTCTCTTACTCTTTTTAAAAGTCTTAAAGCAACCCTTGGAGTTCCTCTACTTCTTCTTGATATTTCATAAGAGGCATCATCTTCACAAGCTTTTGATAGTTTTACCGCTGCTTTTTGAATAATCTTTGATAATTCTTCTTGATTATAAAATTGCATTCTAAAATGCATTCCAAATCTCTCTCTTAGAGGATTTGAAAGCATTCCAGCTCTTGTTGTTGCACCTATTAGCGTAAATCTTGGTAAATCAATTTTAACAGTTTGAGCAGCTGGTCCTGAACCAATTATAATATCAAGTCTGTAATCTTCCATTGCAGGATATAAAATCTCTTCAACAGTTGGAGAAAGACGGTGAATTTCATCTATAAATAATATATCTCCCTCTTCAAGATTTGTTAAAATTGCTGCTAAATCGCCACTTTTTTCAATCATTGGACCAGCAGTTACTTTTATATTTGTATTCATTTCGTTTGAAATAAGATAAGAAAGTGTAGTTTTCCCAAGTCCAGGAGGTCCATAAAAAAGTATATGATCTAATGCTTCTTTTCTTTTTTTACTAGCTTCTATAAATACTTTTAGATTTTTTTTAATTTTTTCTTGTCCAATATAATCATCCCAATTTGAAGGTCGTAAACTTACTTCTGTATTTTCTTCTTCAAAAGATACTGATTCAACTTCTACTATTCTTTCCACTTTTAATACTCTTCTTTTATTGATGGGAATGAACAGTCTTGAACATCATTTCTATACTGATTTACAGCTTCTTTTACCAATGATGCTCCTTGCATATAATGTCTTACAAATTTTGGTTTAAACTCTTCAAAAAATCCTAACATATCAGACCAAACTAAAACTTGTCCATCTGTCACATTTCCCGCTCCAATTCCAATAATTGGAATATTTACAGCTTCAGTTATTCTTTTTGCAACACTACTTATAACGCCCTCAACAACTATTGAAAAAGCTCCTGCTTTTTCAACAGCTATTGCATCACGAATCAATTGTTCTTCATCTTCTTTTGTTTTTCCTCTTACTTTATATCCACCTTCACTTCTTACATATTGAGGCATTAATCCAATGTGCCCCATAACTGCAATTGAATTTGAAGTAAGATGTTTAATAATATCAGCTCTATCTTCTCCACCTTCAATTTTAATAGCAGCTGCATTTGTTTCTTGATAAACTTTAATTGCATTTTGTAATGCTTGATCCTTGTTTATATATGTACCAAAAGGCATATCTGTGATTACAAAAGCAGTTTTGGCACCAGCACAAACTGCTTTTGTATGATAAATCATTTGGTCAAGTGTTGCAGAAAGTGTGTCTGATTTTCCTGCAAAACTCATATTTAGACTGTCTCCTACAAGAATCATATCAGCTGTGTCTTCAAACAGTTTTGCAAAAAGTGCATCGTATGCTGTAATAACTGTTAATTTTTTTTTGTTTTTAGAGTTTTTTATTTTTGTAATATTCATTTTTTCAAAATCATTTTTTATAATGCTCATATTTTTTCCTAATAACTATTAATAATTTATAACGATTATATCTAAAACTAACTTTTTAAATAAAATTTTTATATTTGTAAAAAATTAAAGAACAACTAAATAAGTGTTCAGTTAAGATAGCTTATATAAAATTCAAGTAATAACAAAGTATTCCTATGAGCAAAGAAAAAAATATTCAAAATCACCTAGCAGAGCAAACTATTATGTTTGCAAGTATCACAAAATGGATTATCCTCTCTTCATTAATTGGCGCACTAATTGGTGCAGTTGTAGCTTAATTTTTAAAACTTTTAGAATATTGTGAAAAATC
>JAIELU010000269.1 GCA_019752775.1 Campylobacterales bacterium
AGCTCCTAAATTTCTTAGGAACTTTTCACCCATTTCATCAACCTCTTTTAAAGTCATACCAGCTTTCACTGATTTACTTAAAAAGTTTAATGTCTTTGCTACTACAACATTTGCATTCTTTAGCTTTTCAATTTCATTTGGTTTTCTTAGTGAAATTGCCATTTCTATAATCCAACCGCACTCAATGTTTGATATTTATTCGTATATTGTTGAGCTTCTATTTTTCTCATAGTGTCAATTGCAACTTGTACAACAATTAGTACAGCAACCCCTCCAAAATAGAAAGGTACTCCCATAGCTTTTACAATAAGCCAAGGAACAGTCGAAATTAATCCCATATAAATAGCACCCCAGAATGTTAATCTACTTGCTACTTCATTTAAAAACTCAGCCGTACTTGCTCCTGGTCTTACACCTGGAATAAACCCACCTTGTTTTTTTAAGTTTTCAGAAATATCTTTTGCATTAAATGTAATTGATGCATAAAAGAATGCAAAGAAAACTACAAATAAAAACATAAATAAATTAAAAGTATATGAGTGTGGACTTAAATAATCAGCAATCATTATCAAATATTTATTTTGTGAACCTTGTAACACAGTTGCTGGAAACATCAAAATAGCACTTGCAAAAATTGCTGGAATAACTCCACTTAAATTCACTTTTATAGGAATATAATTCATAACTCTTTTTTTCTGATTTTGCATCATTACTTTTCTAGAATATGATACAGGAACTCTTCTTTCACCTAATTCAACATAAATAATAGCTCCAACAGTTGCCACAATAATAACTATTATTGCAATAACAACCAAGAAGTTCATTTGTCCATTGTTAACTAAATCAATAGTTCCACCAATTGCACTTGGAATTGCAGACACAATACCAGCAAAAATAATTAATGAGATACCATTTCCAATACCTTTTTGTGTGATTTGTTCACCAATCCACATTAAAAGCATAGTACCAGTTAACATTGAAATTGCAGAAACTGCAATAAATGTATTCATATCGATTGAAATAGCACCTTGACCGCTATGTCCTGTTAAAGAATTAAGACCAACTGAAACACCAATAGATTGAATTAATGTAATAACAATTGTTGTATATCTGATGATTTGCATATATTTTTGCATACCATCTCTTTCTTTTTTCATTTTACCAAGAGCTGGGAAAGTTGCTGCTAGAAGTTCCATAATAATAGAAGCAGTAATATAAGGCATAATTCCTAGTGAAATAATTGACAGTCTTTCAACTGCATTCCCACTAAACATATTAACAAGACCTAATGCATTGTTTGCATTTGAGTCGAAAAATTCTTTAACTACATCTAAATTAACTCCAGGTACTGGCACGTATGCCAATAACCTGTAAAGGAAAATAAAGCCTAATGTAATAAGAATCTTATTTATTAGATCTTTACTCATGGCTATTTTCCAGTAGTTGTAATATTTTCGTCTTTAATCTTAGCTACTAAATCTTTAGCAGTTGATCCAATTAATTTAACTTTTTCAACTGATCTTGATAATTTATACACAGATTTAATAGTATCAAGTGTAATTTCATCAAGTGTTGCAATTTGAGATACTTTATCTACATTAATAGAATAAGGTTTTGCTACTCTTGAAAAGAATCCAACTTTAGGAAGTCTTTTGTAAAGTGGTTGTTGACCACCTTCAAATCCTCTTTTCATTTTGTAACCAGATCTAGCTTTTTGACCTTTATTACCTTTTCCTGCAGTTTTACCCGTACCGCTTCCTTGACCTCTACCAATTCTTTTAGTATTTTTAGTACTACCAGCTGCTGGTTGTAAGTTATTTAATTCCATCATTCTATCCTTTAATTCTAGCTAATGCTTCAACAGTAGCTTGTACAAGGTTGTTTGGATTATTAGAACCTAAAGATTTTGCAATAATATCTTTAACCCCTGAAAGCTCAAGAACAGGTCTTGCAGCTCCACCAGCGATTAGCCCAGTACCCTCAGATGCTGGTTTTAATAATATTTTACTTGCATTATATTTATGTTCAATATCATGTGCGATTGTAGTTCCTTTAATAGAAACAGTAACTAAGCTTTTGAAAGCGTCATCTAATGCTTTTTTAATTGCATCAGGTACTTCTTTTGCTTTACCAGTTCCGAATCCTACTGTACCGTTTTTATCGCCAACAACAACTAAAGCTGTAAATCTGAATCTTCTACCACCCTTTACAACTTTTGTTACTCTTCCGATTTTAACGATTGCTTCTTGAAAGTCTTCTCTATTTACTGCCATCATTAACCCTTATAATTTAATACCATTTTCTCTTAATGCGTCAGCAAATGCTGCTACAACACCATGATAAAGATAACCATTTCTGTCATAAACTACTGTTTCAATCCCAGCTGTTTTTAAGTTCTCAGCAAGTTGTGCTGCTACTTTTACTGCATTTTCTTTATTCACATTTAAACCCATAGCTTTTGAGCTAACTGCTGCTAAAGTAATACCTTCAACATCATTGATAGCTTGTGCACTAACATATTTGTTAGATTTGAAAATTGATACTCTTGGCTTTTCAGCTGTACCAAAAATTGAACCTCTAACTCTTTTTTTTCTTTTGATTCTTAAAGCATTTTTTTTAGCTAAATCTT
>JAIELU010000020.1 GCA_019752775.1 Campylobacterales bacterium
TTTAAACTGATTAGTTTTTATTTTAATATCAATAATACTATCAAAAATATCAGGAATATGTTGTTTGGTAAGAGATTGTTTAAATTCTATTACAAACCTAGAATGTGTTGCATTTTGAACAATAATAGAAGCTTGCATATAATCAGATAAATTATTATTAATAGTATCAGAAATAAAATCAGTTGTTTTATGAGCGATTGCTTCATTGGTCACTTGAGAATAAGTATCAGACAAATAAGAATGACTTAAATCAAAAACAAAAGTGTTTGGAACAGTCGTTACCATATTGTTATTATTAGATGTGATAAGAATATGAGGCCAAAACTCATTAAACACTTTCATATCATTAGGTTTAATAAATTTGGATATTTTATTGTATAAATTATTTTCAAATTTTTTTATTTGAGAATCTGCATAAGAGCTATTAGTATAAGTCTGTGTAAATTTATTTTTAACAATAGAAATGTTAGTAGAAAGAAAAGTGTATAAGCTTTCTTTTAATTGAGGGTAATTATTATCAGTGATATAAAAGTTAAAATGTAAATTATTCAAAAAATCATCAGGATAAAGATTTTGATGAGTAAAGTCTTGTTTTAAAAGGTATAGTATATAAGGTTGATAAATAGAATTTTTAGTAGGATTACCCATATAATCAGATTTAATATAAAGAGCATTCATTAAATCATTTAATGGTATATTTTTATAAAAAGAGTGAAAGAGGTTATCAAATTCTTCCATAGAAATATTTTGTTTAATAACAGATTGAACACTAGCATTTTTAAATCCTTTAAAATCATTTCTTATAAAACCAAAGTTAAATGTTTTCATATTAATAGGCAAAGATAAGTCAATAGCTAAATCACGGAAAAAATCTTCGTCAATACCCTCATTATAAGGAACTAATTTATATTGATTTGTATCTTTGTCACGAACGACATGAAGGGAATAACGTTTAAATGCTTTATCTTTTAATAATTGAATGAAATCCATAAGTTTGTCCTTAATAAAGTAATTATAAATGTAAAAATTAAATATGATTTAAATTTTTCTAGTATGTGTTTTTGTTTTTGGTAAATCAATAGGCTTACTAGCAAGTTTTTCAGCTAAACTAATGGAATTAAAAAGCTTTATATAATAATCATGTGTTTCTGAATTGTTTTGTAAAAAGCCTTGAATTTCACTATGAAAACTACCAATAGTTTTGCCCAAGTGTTTTAATGACTCTGGTGTGTCAGTAAAAACATAAAGATAAAAACTGCCTTGTTCATTAAAAGTATAAAAATCAGCCAGCAATTGTCTTTCTTTCAAGTCATCAAAAACTAAATTATAAATAAAAGATAAACTGTTTTCTATATTTTTTGCTAATGTAGAAACTCTATGATCACTAGAGAAACAAAAACGCTTAGAAAAATAATCATCTTCTTGTAATTGCGAAAGTGTTTGAAATTGTAATAAATTAGGATAAAACTTTTCATGAGACTCTTTTTTAGAGACAAAAAAATCTTGCTGTTCAAATTTTTTGAATAAATTTTTAATTTTTTCTTGTCTATTGTTATCAGGATAAGGACAAATTCTTAAATCACTATCAAACAATTTACAATATATATCAAACGATTTTTCACTATTATCTAAAGCAGTCAACAATTTAATTTGAGCAGAAATATTCGTATTGGTAGGTTTATTAAATTGATTAAAATAAACAGAAAAATCATGCCCTGGTTGAAAATAGTTTTTTTGGTAAACATAGTTAATTAAATCCAAGTATTCTGGCATATTTTTATAATTTAATTTATGAGACTGAAAAACCAAGTTATGAAAAATAGTAAATAAATCTATATCGTTATGAAATGCAAAATCAAAAACTTTTTTATAAGTAGAAAGTTTATTAGATTTATAATAAACAAATAAATCATGTGTAAATTCAAAACTTTTTTCTAATTCTGGATGAGTTCTTGGTTGGTTTTTAAAATCTACCTCATCTGGAATTTTAATGTCCCATTGATGAACAAATTGAGAAGGAGATGTAGCTTCTGACAAAATTTGATTAATATCTTGCATATCTTGTAACGTAAGTATAGTTCGCATATAAATCCCATGTTAAATTAATGAATATAGTATTATAAATAATATTTTATAAGATTTAATTATAAGGTCAATTTTAAAAATCATAAAGGTAAAAATAAGTACAGATCTTATACTTGCTAATTACAAATAAAATATGAAAAACATTGAAAGTATTGATTTTTTTTAAAAGATGTCATTGACAATTGATTAAAAAGATTGTAATAATAGGTAATTATTTTAGTAACAAACATATTGTGCATAGAATAAAAACCCAAAAACAAAACTTTTATTGACAAAAAGGAGATTATCTTGAGAAATTTAAAATTAACAGTAGCAATGGTAGCAGTGGTAGCTGCATTAAGTGCATGTGGTGGTGGTGGAGGAAATGACAATGCAGGTGTTGATAATAGTGCAATGAATTTAAGTGTGAATCCAAGCACAGAACAAACTTTACCAGCAAATACTAGTCTTAAATTAACAATGGCAGCAAATGTAAGAAGAGTAGGTACAGAAGGCCCAAATGCGACTA
>JAIELU010000079.1 GCA_019752775.1 Campylobacterales bacterium
ATAAAGAAATAGAATATTTTAAAAAAGATTTAACTTTAAATGAATTTTCTCATAAATTTTTTAATGTTTATGAAAATACAGTTAGGGCTCATGTATATAAAACTAGAAAATCTCATTATGAATTAAAAATAAAACCTTATTTTGGAAACAAGGCTTTAAATTCAATTTCTCAATTAGAACTTGAAGAATGGCAGAACATATTATTAAAAGAATATGCATCTTCTAGTGTTGTAAAATATCGTTCGGTTTTTTATTCTATTTTTGATAAAGCTCTCATAAATGATTTGATTAAATATAATCCTTTAAGTCGTGTAAAATCTCCATTAACTATAAATAAAAAATTTAAAAAATTAATTGATAATGAAGATGATATTGTTAATCCATTTAATAAAGATGAAATATTTAAGATTTTAAATAATACGACTGGAAATCTTCATTATTTTATTTTCATAATGTTTTATACAGGGATTAGACCAGGTGAATTAATCTCTCTTACTTGGAATGATATTGATTTTGAAAAAAGAAGAATTGCAGTAGATAAAACAACTTTTCAGGGTAAAGTAGGGGATGTTAAAACTCAATCAAGTGTTAGGTATATTGATATTTTATTACCTTTAGAGAGTAAATTAAAAGAGTTAAAATGTATTAATGGAAATTATGATTATTTACTTCTAAATCAATCAAAAAAGCCTTTTTATTCTCATGATGTATTGAATAGAAGATTTAAACAACTATTAAAAGAAATAGGTATTAAAGAAAGAAGTATATATAATCTTAGACATACATTTGCAAGTTATATGATTTCTAATATTCAAAATGGTGTAGATATCCTTTGGGTTTCTAAGATGTTAGGTCATAAAGATGTATCAATTACTTTAAAATTTTATGCAAAATTTATTAAAGAAGATGATACTACAAGAATTAAAAAAATAAATAATTTGGGCATTGTTTTAGACATTAATTAAATAAAATATCTCAATAAGTCCACAAAATAGGGAGTTCAACTTGAAAATAAGAGTCTATTATGAGGATACTGATTGCGGAGGAGTTGTTTATTATGCTAATTATTTAAAATTTTGTGAAAGAGCAAGAAGTGAACTTTTTTTTCAAAAAGGTCTCTCTCCTCATAATGGAAATGAGTTTTTTGTGGTAAAAAGTGTTCAGGCTGATTATATAAAATCAGCTGTTTTTGGCGATATTGTAGAAGTAAAAACAAAACTAATTGAGAAAAAATTAGCTTCTATTGTAATGTATCAAGAAGTTTTTAGAAATGATGAGCTTTTATTTAAAGGTACATTTAAATTAGCATTTTTAAAAGACTTTAAACCTTCAAAAATTCCTCTAGAATTTTTTGAAATATTCAAATAGGAAAAATCATGTTTAAAATAGTTTTAGTCGCTCTTTTTTTAGTTCTAAATTTATACTCGAACGAAGTTTATATTCTTCCCAAACAAGGTGAGCAGATAAAAGATAAGATAAGTGAATCTATTACAAATGCGAAATCTGAAATATTAATAGCTATGTATAATTTTTCATATAAAAAGTTTGCAAAAGATTTAGTTAATGCTTCAAAAAACGGTGTGAAAATTACTGTTTTTCTTGATAGTAAGAAAGTAAAAGATGATTCTGAAATTTCTGAATATCTAAAAAAGAATAACATCAAGGTAGTTTTAGTAAAAGATAAAATGCATTTAAAAGTGGCTTTAATAGACTCCAAAGTTGCTATATTTGGAAGTACAAACTGGACAAAAGAATCATTTGAAGAAAATTATGAATTAATTTATATTAGTGAAGATGAAAAAACCGTTGAAACTCTTAGTTCTTTTATAAAATCTCTTTAATTTATAAAAAAGAATTTTACATATTTTCAAGCATTAAAGTAGTATCATATTGATAAAAAATATCAATTAAAAAAGGATTATTGCTTTGCTAGAAATTTTCATTATAGCTTTTTGTCTATATTTTATTTTCAATACTTACACATCTTTTATGCAAATAGGTTACATTAAAGATGCAAAAATTTTAAAACCTATTATTTTAGATTCTTCAAAATATCTTGAAGCTGCTGATTATGCAATAGAAAAAGAAAAACTTGCTATTGGTTCATCATTTTATGATTTTATTTTATTTATTTTATGGATTGGTTTTGGATTATCTTATTTAGATTCTTTAGTTCAAATAGATTCTTTTTGGATAAAAGCTGTTGTTTTTGTTGATTTATTTATTATTATAAATTGGTTTTTAACTTTGCCATTTGAGCTTTATTCAACTTTTAAATTAAATAAAAAATATGGTTTTTCAAATATGACTCCAGCTTTATTTATTAAAGATACTATCAAAACTGGAATTTTATTTTTAGTTTTTGGATCTATTGTAATTGCTACAATTTCATTCATAATTAGTACTTTTTCTACTTGGTGGATTTGGGGCTTTGTGTTTATATTTGCAGTTATTATTTTGATAAATATGCTTTATCCTGTGATTCGAGATAAAATGTTTGATAAATTTGAAAAATTAAAAGATAAAGAGTTAGAAGCAAAAATTGAAAATCTTTTAAATGAAGTTGGATTCAAAAGTAGTGGAGTTTTC
>JAIELU010000122.1 GCA_019752775.1 Campylobacterales bacterium
CTTTTCCTAAAATAGCTGTTAATGTAGGCCAATGATTAGCAGTCGTGTGTAAAGACATATAAACTACAACTCCAAGCATTAAAGCAATAACAACATAAGGCATAATTTTAGCTTTATTTCTAAACTCTTTTAAATGTGCAACAAATTTATTCTCTTTATCTTTTGTTTCAAATAAAACCCATGCAAATACAATACCTAATGAAAAAGCTACTGTATGTAATCTATGAAGCCAATTATCTCCCATATTTAAAGGATTATAAACTCCAATTAATGTCGCAATTACAGCTAAAATAATTGCACTTAACCATGGTCTTTTTGTACTAAACACTAAAGGAAAAAGTACATAAAACATCATCATCCAAGTTATATACCAAAATGGTGAGTTAACATCATCAAATCCCTCAGCAGTTGGAAACCAACCTAGTAAAGATTGCATCATGTAAGGAACAGTGTAATGAATATCTAAAAATATTGCATTTGCAGCAAATATAAGAATAAGTGCTACCCAAAATGGAATAAATATCTTTATTACTCTTCTTTTGTAAAATTCAAAAATTGGAAGTGGTTTTTTCAACATTCCAACAGTTAAGCCATATCCAGACATAAAAAGAAATAAATCAACTCCAACTCCAGCAATAATAGAAAGAGGAAAAAGAAAATCAGCATTTGTAACTAGCATGTAAGCAAAATGTGCAAAAACAACTGTTAAAATCCCTAACCCTTTTAGCTCTTGAGTAACTGAAATAGGAAATAAATCTGTATGTTTCGCTCTTTTAAAAGTCAAAAAAAGAACTGCAATTAAAATAGCAATAACAATAAGATTTGTCTGATAAATGTCGTCAGTTAAAGTAATAGGCATATACGCTCCCAAATTTTAAATAGTTTCCTTATAAATTTTGATTTTCAAAAATTACAATAAACTTGTACTATAATTATAACTACTTATAAATAAAAACGAAATTTAAATAAATAAAAAATTTATTAGAAAAGAAAAATTATTTTAGAAATACTTTAATATTATCAATATTTCTCAAATTAGCAAATTTATTCAATAACGAAGATAATTGAATTACTTCATTATTTTTCATTCTAATACAACCGCTTGATTCATTTGTTCCTATTGTATTTTCGCTAAGAGTTCCATGTATTCTAAATGTATTTTTTCCATCTACAATATGAGTAAGATTAATTTTAGCAGCACCCATATAATTGTATTTATTTCCAGGAGGTACAACTTTTGGTAAATCAATTCCTCTTTTTTTAAAAGTATCAATAGTATCTTGTGTTGGATACCAAAAAGGTTTTAAAGTAATAGAAGAAACACTACCCTCACCTGTTGGTTTTTTTATTTCATCTTTTCCTGTTGAAACAACATAAGTTTGGATATTTTTAATTTTATTATTGAATTTTCCTTTTAAAACCATAAGATTTTTTGATGAATCAACTTCTATTATTAATTGCTCATATAAAGTTATGTTAAGAGTTGGGTCACTTTTTAAAATACTATTATTTATAGCTTTATTTTTTACTTCACTATTTTTTTCAAATTTATATTTTTTTATTTCATCAAAATAATTCATTTCTAGAAAGTTTTCATTTGTGATATTTGATTTTTTATCTTTTGAATTTAAATCTATAAATAGAGGACTATTATCATTAATTTGCTCTAAATTATAAGCTAATTCTTTCACAAATGACTTTTCTGTTTTTATAAAACTAGAAGCTCTTTTAATTGCATTATTAGCTTCATCAATAGTTTTAAATGAACTATAATAAGTTTTAAATTTTTTATCTTTATCTTTTACAATAAAAACTTCCAAATTATTATCTTTTAAAATTTTTCTTTTGCAATTCATTGCTCCATCAAAATCTAAAGTTGTACAAACAGCAATTGTATATGTTTTTATATTTGCACAATTAAGTACTAATTGTAAAAACAGTATAAAAAAAATAACTTTTTTCATCTATTACTTATAATGATTTAACTATTTGTTCTAAGCTATTTTTAGAATTTTCTTGAGAAATTCCTTTCTCCAAAATATTTAATTCAACTAAACCTTCATTCGTTTTTACAATAGTTCCATCACTATTTAGTTTATAAATGAAATATTTATTTTGTGTATTATCTTTTAAATCTAAACTATTCATAAAAAAACCATTTGAATCATTTATCAAAGGAATTTTTGAATCTTTATACATTTCTTCTAATTTTCCATTTACTGCTAATTGTTTTATTAGCCAAGGAGTATTTGAAATATTCGCTATTAAAACAATATTTTTATCTGTATATTTGTATAAATTTTTAAATAAAGCCAAACTATCATGATTTAAAACTATTATATATTTTTCAACACCTTTTTCAAAAAGTGTTTCAGCTTTTGTATAAGGATTATTTGACACAAGGTCAAAATATCTTGGAATAAAATTTATATTTAAAACCTTTTTATTTGAACTTATTTCATTTTTATTTGGATTTTTTGGCGCTGTTAAATAAGTCAAAAAACCAAATCCTATTATTCCTAAAAATACTATTTTTAATATATTTTTCATTTTCTTCCTATTACTTTGT
>JAIELU010000043.1 GCA_019752775.1 Campylobacterales bacterium
TCAAAAAACTTCTTTTATATTTTGGTGAGTTTGAGAAAATCAAAAATGCATCTGTTGAAGAATTAAGAAATGTTTTAAATGAAAAAGATGCAATTATCATATCAAATTATTTTATTCAACCAAAGGATTAATTTTGGCAAAAATCTTATTAAATAAAGAAAATCTATTTTACAATTTTGGTGTTATTTCAAAACAAGCAGGTTCAGTTGAAAAGGTCGCTGTTGTTTTAAAAGATAACGCTTACGGTCATGGACTTTTAGAAATTGCAACAATGGCAAGTGAATTTGGAATCAAAAAAGCAGTAGTGAAATCAATAGAAGAAGCCTTGGTAATTGAGAAATTATTTGATGATATTTTAATCCTTGCACAAAAAGATATTCACACTTATTCACATACTTTTCACATAGCTTTAAATAGCCTTGATGCTATAAAAAACTTACCTAAAAATATAAATGTTCATATCAAGGTAGATACGGGAATGCACCGAAATGGTGTAATGCCAGAAGAGATAGAAACGGCTATTTTAGGGCTTAGTGAAAGAAATATTAAAATCACTGGTGTTTTCACTCATCATAAAAATTCAGATGAATTAACAACTGATTTTTACTGGCAAAAGTCCGTATTTAAAGGCGTAAAAGAGAATGTAAAAGCAATATGTGAAAAACTTTCTTTACCAATTCCAGCATTCCATTCTTGTAATTCAGCAGCACTTTTTAGAACTACTGATTTTGACGAAGATTTTGCAAGAGTTGGTATTGCAACTTATGGATATTTAGATAATGCAGGAGTTTTTAATTTCCCTGTTTTAAAACCCGTTATGTCGCTTTGGGCTTCAAGATTAGCAACAAGAGAGCTAAAAAAAGGACAAAGTGTTGGTTATGGCGGAACATTCACTGCAAGTGAAGATATGACAGTTTCAACTTATGATTTAGGTTATGGAGATGGATTTTTAAGATTAAATGAAAGAACGGCTTACACAACACCAAAAGGTTATAAAGTCTTAGGTCGTGTTTCTATGGATAATCTTTCACTAAACACAAAAGACGAGGATGTTTGTATTTTTGATGATGTTCATACCTTGGCAAAATTACACGATACCATCACATACGAAATTACAACAACCCTAAGTCCATTTATAAAAAAAGAAATAGTGTGAAAAAAACTCTACTTTTTTTATTGGTTTTAGGAAGTTTTTTAAATGCCATAACTTTTGAAGAAGCTAATGCTATTCAAAAAGTTCAAGGAAGTCTAAAAGCTTTTGGTGCATATAAAGAATTAGTAGAGCAAAATAATCCTCAAGCAATGCATGAATTGGCACTTATTTATCTAAAAGGTGATGAAATTGCAAAAAATATAAATAAGGCTCAAGAACTTTTAAAAAAAGCTTCTGATTTAGGAAATAGTGAATCTACATATATTTTAGCAAAACTCTATCTTTCAAATAAAACAATATTTTATGATGAAAAAAAAGCTTATAACACTTTTGTAGATGCAGCAAATCAAAATCATGCAAAAGCTCAACTTATGATTGGACGATTCTTTTTATTAGGAGAAATCGTAGCAAAAGACTATGAAAAAGCCTTATACTATTTCAAACTAGCTTCAAAACAAAAAGAGTACGAAGCAAACTGCTATATTTCATATATGTACGCAAGTGGGACGGGAGTTTTTCCAAATTTTGGAAGAGCAAATGCCTTTGCAAAAAGTGAATATGAAAAAGGTAATAAATTTTGTGTAAAAGTTTGGAATGATTATAATTTATTCAAATATCCAAAAGATGAAGGTTTTAGAATTGGGGATTATAATGAGCCTGTTAAATAAAATTAAAAACACATATCACTAAAAACAAACTCTATCTCATTATTTTCACAAAAATCTATAAACAGTTGAAAACATTTATTAACCTCATCTTTATCATATCCAGCAAGACTAACTACTACTTTTCTAGTATCCCCTATAAATCTAGGTAAAGATGCAAAATCTAAATGTTTGGGCATTTTTTTCATAATGTCAATCAAGTCATTTTCACTGCAATCAATAGTCATTACACATCTGTATTTCTCTTGTGATTTGGGATATACTAAATCTAAGGCTTCAACAACCATAGCTTGGCTCATTGATGGAAAACCTGGAGTGAAAAAAAATCTATCTTCTAGGTAAAATCCTGCTACATTATTTACTACATTTGTAAGAAGTTTTGCATTTTTTGGCAGATATGCCATATTTATTCTGTGTGGGTAAGCTTCTGAACCAAATTGATTTATGATTCTACTTTTTGATTCTTCGTGAAATTCCATTTTTTCATCAGTAAAAACATTTGCAGCTACTTCCCTTGTATAATCATCAGGAGTTGCACCAATTCCTCCAAAACAAAACATTACAGAATTTGGATCTGATTTTATTAGATTAAAAATATTTTTCATTAAGTTAGTATCATCAGCTATTACAAAAGAGGCCTTATGTTCCCAACCACGACTAAGAAGTTGTTGATTTAAAAATGCAAAATGGGCATCTTTACGACGCCCATTTAGAAGTTCTGTTCCGATTATTACACTA
>JAIELU010000026.1 GCA_019752775.1 Campylobacterales bacterium
GAAGCTGGAAAAGGATTTGCAGTAGTTGCAGCTGAAGTAAGAAATCTTGCAAGTAGAAGTGCAGATGCAGCAAAAGAGATAAAAATTCTTGTTGAAACTGCAACAAAAAAAGCTGACCAAGGTAAAAAAATATCAGAAGATATGATCAGTGGTTATAAAATGCTAAATGACAATATTTCACAAACAATAGAACTTATAAAAAATGTTGAAGGTTCAAGTAAAGAGCAATTAGCTGGAATTGAGCAAATAAATGATGCTATTAGTGCCCTAGATCAACAAACTCAACAAAATGCAATAATAGCTACACAAACTTACGAAGTAGCTATTCAAACAGATACAATAGCTAAATTAGTTGTTTCAAATGCAAATGCAAAAGAGTTTATAGGAAAAAATGAAGTAACTGCAAAAGTTTTAGAAAATAAACCAACTTCAGTAAAAACTATTACTCAAGCACCAGTAAAAAAAATAACTTCAAATACAAAAAATGAAACTAAAATAGTTTCATCAAATAATAAAAATGACGATGAATGGGCAAGTTTTTAAAACTTGTTCTTTTACCACTTTTATTTAATTTCTCATTTTTAAAATTATTTATTAATCATTCATAAAATTTAATAATATTTCTTCCTGACTCTTTTGCTTCATACATAGCTAAATCTGCACATTTAAAAATATTTATATAACTCTCTTCTTCTCCTTTAAATATACAAATTCCAATACTAGCTGTACAATTATGCTCAATATCTATATGTGTATTCTCTTCATTTATTATGCTGAACTTATAAGGTTGAGCTATATAAATCCTTATTTTTTCAACAACATTAAAAATGTTTTCTTTTGATATATCTTTATTTTCATCAAATTCATCAAGTACTATTACAAACTCATCTCCACCAATTCATGCAACTGCATCAAGTTTTCTAATACTATTTTTGAGTCTATTTGCAACTTCAATCAATAATAAATCTCCAACATTATGTCCATAAGTATCATTTAATGGTTTGAAGTTATCTAAATCAATAAAAACTAAAGCACAGTACTTTTGACTTCGTTCACTTTTAGACATTATAAAACTCATTTTATCATCCAAAGAACGACGATTTGGCAGTTTTGTAAGGGTATCACAATATGCTAATTGTTCTATTTTTTCTTGTAATTCCCTGCGTTTTGTACTTTCTCTAGTTATTCCATGATAACCAATAATATTTCCGTTGGCATCTAGTTCTTGTTTTGATAAAATTTCTCCCCAGATTATAGAGCCATCTTTACATTTATGTTGAAGTTCTATTGTCAAAGGAGGTAATTTATTACCCTTTTGCGATAATTCTAATCTCTGTTTTAGTTTTTCATTAAGAAGAGTAATACTTTCATCTGTGAATAATTCAAAAACACTTTTTCCAATTACTTCACTTGCTTTAAATCCTCTAAATCGTTCATCAGCAGGACTTATATAAGTAATTATAAAATTTGTATTTACTTTCCAAATCACATCATTTACATCTTCTGTTAATTGTCGATAAAGGGATTCACTCTGTTTTAATTTATCTTCTATGATTTTACGTTGTGTTATCTCACTTCTTAATCTATAAACCCAATAAATTATAATTATTAAAATAAATGATATTCCTATAATGTAAAAAACTATAGTTTTTACATCTATTCCACGTTCTACACTTAACCAATAATTAAACATATTTTCTGTTTCATCTTCAGGTAAAGATTTTACAGCTTTATTTAAAATACTCAAAAGTTCAGTATTATCTTTTGTAACGGCAAAACCTTGTGTACTAAAATATTCGGTTTGACCTGAAAAACGTAAATTTGACAAGTTATTTTTTTTAATTAGATAATCTGCAAGTCCTAAATCTCCAACATAAGCATCAACTTCTCCAGAATTTGCCAATTCTAAAGCTTTTTTCGTACTATCAACAACTTGAAGTTTTATACTTGGATAATTTTTTCTTAAAATCTCTTCCATAAAATAATTCTTTTCAACAGAAACTTTTTTATTATTTAGATATTTTAATCCACCAATAAAACCATTTTCTCCTCTATCAATAATAATTACAGGACTCTTTCTATAAAATTCTGTAAAATCAAGATATTTCGACCTTTCAGGTGTTTGTACAATACTTGTAATCATATCAAGTTCACCATTTTTAGCCATGTTTATGATTTCATTCCAAGATTTATTTTTAACTATTTGAAACTCTATTCCTACAATCTTTTCGATTCGTTTCATATAATCAACAGCAAGACCTTTATACTCATCATTTTCAAGCCATTCGTAAGGAGCATAATCTCTATCCATACCTACTTTAATTATAGGATGTGTTTCTATCCAATTTTTCTCATTTTGGGTTAAAACAAAAGGAGTTGAATCTAACTTATCTAAAGCAAAAACAGTCGCACTAAAAAAGAAGAAAAATAGAAAGAAAATGATTTGATAATTTCTTATTTTAATATTTAATTTTAATTAGAACATGTTAGTTAAATGAACAAATATTTTGAGCGTCTTCCAGGTAAAGCGACGTTTGATTTGAAC
>JAIELU010000092.1 GCA_019752775.1 Campylobacterales bacterium
AGTCCACTCCAATGTTTATCCATTACTTTGTGTTCGCTTATTAAAGTTCCATCAACTCCACTTAGAGTAATACTAGGTTTATTTGAAATACCATTTAAAAATGGCATATAAGGATTATATCCCTCAAGTTTTGCCAGTGCACTTGAATCACCCCAATTAATTAACTCTATTCTTTGAAAATCTAAATCTGAATTTATCTGTTTTGCTTTTTTGATTAATTCATTCATAGGAAGCATCAAAGCACTATCATTTTTCTTTTCTATTTTGGGTTCTTCTGGATAAAGAATTGGTTCAGTGAGTTGGAAAATTCGACTTGTTTCTCCTTTTGAAGCAAGATAAGTCATAGGAGCAGAACCATCATATCCTATGTTCATAAAAGCACCTGTTAGTGTGATAATAATAAAAGGAGGAAATACCCAAGTAAAGATTTTTCTGTGCCACTTTGAAAATCTACTTGCAGGATTTTTACCATCATTTTTGTATTTTATTTTTAAGATTAAAATAACTCCTCCAATAACTAAAAACATACAAGCAACTGCTGTAAAACCAAATATTAAATAACCAACATCTTTAAAAGGTCTTCCATAATGCATGTGATTTAAAAATCTTGCTAATTCTGATTGATCATCTTCATTTTCTACTTCTTGATTTGTATTTGGATTAAATACTCTTGTTTTTGTATAAGGAGCTCTAATTCTAAGAGATGGATCTTCCATATAACCTGGAAGAATAATAGTAACACCATTCATTTTTGGATAATCAGAATCTGCTAAAACAGGGTCAATCATAGAACCATAATCTATTTTCGTAATATCAGCTATCTGATAATGCCGTGAAGGTTTTTCCCAAACTTGAATATAAGGTAATAAAATAGCAAATACTCCAAAAAATACAGCCACATACATAAGTAAAGAAAAACTTATTCCCGTTGCCACATGAACTCTTTGGAGTCTTTGTTTAAATAGTTTATTTGATTCTTTTTCTAAATTTTCGTTCATTTTTTACCTTAAATATTATATAAAATAGCTATAAGAATTGAAAATATCAAAGAAGGAATTACAACTCTCAATATTGCACTTAATTTAGTAGAAGAAACACTTATCCATAAAGCAACTCCTGCCCAAGCCATAGTATTAAGAAGTAAAGGAATAATAATAGATTCACCAGGAGTTCCTGGAATTATATAAAGAAGTAAAGTCATTCCTAAATAAGCTACTAAAAGTCCTCCGAAAATAGCACAGAGAGTTCTAAATAATCCAATTCTTTTTCCACTTTGTTCTGGGGTTGATAAGTTTTTTATTAATTCTTTCATTTTTTTCCTATATATAAAAAGAGACTTTTAAAATCTCTTTTTATTAAAATTTGTAATTCAACGATAAAGTTGTATTTCTTGGGTCACCATAAATATACTGATTTCCATATACAAAGTTTGCATAATATTCTTTATCAAATAAATTATTTATATTTAATTGAGCCGATAAATTTTTATTAAATTCATATTTAGTCATTACATTTGCTATAGCAAAAGCATCTTGTTGAATTCTAGTCTTCCCAAGAGGACTTGTTGTATCATTATAAGTTTTTCCTTGAAAATCAATACTTCCACCAAAAGTTAACTGTTTAATTTTATAAGTTGAAGATAATATAACTTGTGTTCTTGGATTATTAGTAGAAACATTTTCTTTTTGTGCATCTTTTGCTTCAAAATGAGATAATCCCAATCCTAAATTCCAATTATCAATAATTTCTCCATTAATATCAAATTCAACTCCTTTACTAACTACTCCCTTTGAGGCAATACTTGCGACAGTAATAGTGCCAGGAACAAATGCTCCACTAGGATCATTTTTAGCAACGTTATCTTCTTCTATTCTAAATAAAGCAAGGGAAGTATTTAATTCTTTATCAAAATATTCACCTTTGATACCTATTTCATAGTTATTCCCTTCTCTTGGATCTAACCTTTTCCCACTTTTATCTTTATTATCTTGAGGTTGAAAAATATCTGTATAACTAGTATAAACACTATGATTTTCATCTAAATCATAAACTAATCCTGCATAAGGAATGAAAATATTCTTTTGTTCATAAACATAATTATTAAACTTATCGTCTGATTCATAATTAGTAAATCTCCCTCCTGTAATAAGTGTTAAATCATCTACAATTGAGAATCTTCCTACAATATAGGCAGCTTCTTGTTCATTTGTTGTTTTCCCACTTCTTTTTTCAGGTTCATAAGTTACTTCTGGAATATTTGAATTCCATGAATAAATACTATTATTGCTAATATCAATATTTGATGTAGCCTTGTAAGAAAAGCTATCTATATCTCTTTTTTGATACATAATTCCAGTTATGATTTCATGACTTCTGTTAGCAAGTTCAAATGGAATAGAAGCATATAAATCTAATGTATTATCTATATCTTCACTTCTTGCTTTCCAAGAACCTAAAGTGGCTCCTAATCCTGTTGTTTTATTAAGATTTGTAGAGTTCATATAAGTTTGATTATTTTTATCTTCTATATTATAATGAGAAT
>JAIELU010000104.1 GCA_019752775.1 Campylobacterales bacterium
TTTAGGATTTTTTGAATCATCTCCTATTTTATATCTTATGTTTGAAATATGCATATCTATGGTTCTATTTTTTGTATTTATATCTAATGAAGTTGCATTTAGGATTTGTTCTCTTGATGATATTTTATTTAGATTTTCACTTAAAAAAATAAAAATATCAAATTCTATTTTTGTAAAATCTATTGGAAAATCTTCTAATAAAACAGTTCTATTCTCTTTATCTATTAAAAAATCATTTATTTTTATTGTCTTGTCAAAGCTTTTTTTTAAAATATGTTCAATTCTTAAAACCAACTCACGTGGCTCATAAGGTTTTGCTAAATAATCATCTGCTCCTAGTTCAAAACCATGAATTTTATTTCCTATATCCCCACGTGCTGAAGAGATAATAATAGGAATATTTCTTATGGATTTTAGTTTCTTAAATAAATCAAAACCATCCATATCAGGAAGCATTAAATCAAGTATAATTATTTCATAGTTCTCTTCAAGTTTAAAATTCTCAATAGCATCTTTGGGGTGAGCAAAAGCTGTACAAATAAATCCATAATCTTTGAGATATTCAGATATAAATTTTTGCATTTGTAAATCATCTTCAATTAATAAAACTTTTTTACTCAATTTCCCACTCCTCCAAATAATCTGCAAATTCTTCTCTTTGCTTTTCATCTAATATTTCATGAATTTTTCTTAATCTTTTTACTTCTAAAATAGCTGATTTCATTTTTATATCTGTTAAAATTTTAAGATATTGTTTTTCATCAAACTCATTATTTTCTATTAAATCTTCAAGTAAATCTTCTTGCTTTTCTTTGTATTCATAAAATTCTTTATACTCTTTTTTAAAATCAATTAGGACAGTTTTTATTTTTTCCAATTGAGTAGAGTTTAGATGTAAAAAATCAAGATTTTTATATGAATGTTTATATTTTTTATGTCCATCATCAGCATTTAAAAATAGATATAAACTACTTAAAATCAGAAAGATTTTTAATATTTTCATTTTCTATTAATCCTTTTTCCACATCACTATGACAAGCTTTACAGTTTGCTTTGCTTTTTATATCTTTATTTAAAAACAGTTCTTTTGGAATATCTCTATGCTTTTTTCCCCAAAAAGTAGTTTTGCTTAAAGCTATTATATCTTTATCTCCTACAGAATTTAGAAATTTGAAAGAAGCTTTTGTTGTTGATGTTTCGGCACTATTATTTACTAAGAAAGCTAAGATATTTTTATTTGATTCTTCGTCTATTGAAGCATCATCTCCAAAATGATTTTCTAAATCGCTCATCATTAATTCCCATGATTTTTTAGGTAAAAGATTTGGTGGATACAAAATATGACAAGATGCACACTCTTTTGCAAAAAGTGGGTTTTCCACTTTGTAATCTATTGGTTTATGAATAGATGCCGTTAAAATATTTTTTGGTTCATATAAATTAAATATTAAAAAAGCCATAAAAGCTATAAACATAAGAAAAGCAAATATTTTTTGAAATATATTTAATTTTATACTTTCATTTTCTTGGGTAACTTTAAATCCTGTAGCTATTGATTTTAAAGTCTCATGTTTTTTATGAACTAATCTATCAAATAAAACACCTGAAATATGAGCAATTATAAGTGCTATTAAAACTGATGATAAGAACTCATGAATTTCTTTAAATAGTTTCATTTCTTTAAAATAAGAACTATTTAGAAAAGATAAAACTCCTTTTCCTTCTTGAACTCCAAAAGCTAAGATTCCTGTAATTATAGTTAGAAAAGTAACTATTAACATTCCAAACATTACATAAGAGGCGAGTGGATTGTGACCTATATACTTTTGATTTGAATCGAAAATATTTACTAAGAAATCTTTTATATTTTGTATTCCAATTGGAAAATCTTTAAATAAAGAGTATTTAGGACCCCAAAATCCCCAGAAAAATCTAAAAATAAGTAAAAGTAGAATTGCATATCCAGCAATGGCATGGTAGTTTAAAAGGCTATCTTCATCATCACTTAGGAATGCTAATAAAATAAATACAACAAACAAGAGATGAAAAACTCTTGTTGGTAATGACCAAATATATGACTTTTGCATAATTTATCCTTTTAATCTTTCCATCTTCCAAAATTTGGAATATTTATATCTCTTTCTCCATAAATACCTTTATCAGCTGTTTTGTGACAAGCCATACAGTTAAATAATCCTTTAACTTCATTTTGTGTAATTAAATTTTTCCTAATATCTTCATGTTTTTTAATCATATAAGGAGTTGTAGAAATTGAGTCAGGAATCTGGTTTTTTGCCAAACTTGAAACAATTCTATTACTTCTTTTATATTGCATATTTTTTTCTGCACTATTGTCATTTAGATATTTAGTTAAAGTTTGTAGATCAGCTTCATTCAATGAAGCATCACTATTAAAATGATTTTCTAAATTTGTCATCATTTTATTCCAAGCATTAGCTGGAAGTAATCCTGGTTGATAAGGGAAATGGCAAGAACCACACTCTTTTATATAAAGCTGATTATTTACA